>CASFOM010000048.1 GCA_949296295.1 uncultured Alistipes sp.
TGTCTTTGACTTTTGGGTCACCCTCTATTTTATCATCCAATACAGAAATATAAATGTTATAGAGAAACTAATAGAAAATCATTTATTTCTCCAACAATAAAAATACTCCTTTATTTCCTTCCATGTTCAATGGACTATTCATATTTAATAAAGCCTCCTCCTGAATACCTTTCAATAAAGGCGCAGACATTTTCCCAGGAACAAATCCTAACTTTTCCTGATCAATAATCAATCGGCAGGTCTGCTCTTTATCTGTCCAGTTCGCTAACACAACAAAAGCACAATCTTCTTTTTGATATACAGTTGCATAAACATTGGGATTATCTGTTTTTACAGCACATGAATCATCCCAATAGCCATGCATAACAGCATCTCCTATACCAAAACGATCAAACATATGCCATAAGGGAGTAGGATCTCCACTCCAAGGCAAACGAGGCGTCATGCAAAAGATCATTCCTCGCCAATAATTTCGAGAATCAAGGGTTTCACTCAATAAACCAAAAGGAATTCCAGACATTTCCACCAACCAAAAATCAGGAGAATTGGCTGCTGAAAATCCCTCTCCAAGCCACAAACGATCTATGTACGGCAATAAATCATTATAAATCAAAAGGGAATTGGCATATCCTGCATATTGATTCATATGATTCCAACTATGCATATCTATATTACGACGACTTCCATCTGCATCCAAAATACGCCGACCTCGCTGTAATGTTTTCCGATCAAGAGCACTATCATCAATATATACACCATCTATTTTCAAATGGTCAACCATCCATTTCAATCCGGATAAGTAATAGTTATTCCAACGTGAATCGGGGGTCGTAATAATAGAAATATCCATATCTCCCTTGTATTTACCTTCATTAAATGCATTATACCAAGCTGGAATAAAATGATCTTTAAAGTGTTCATTTAACCAAGGATTCGGACCATTCTGATGAATCAATGTTCGAGTATCCTTACCTGGACCATCAAAAATAACTTCTCCTCCCAAACTGCGTAACGCCCATATCTCAGGTATCTTAACACTCAATTCTCTAGTCGTATAATAGGTCTTAACTTTGAGATTCTGTCGGTGGGCTTCTTCTACAAATTGCTTCAAATCAGCCACAGACTCATCAGAATAAGGATAATTGATAAATGGATAAATCTCTTTTTTATGATGGATATTGATAATATTTGCTCCATTTTTTTTAGCAGACTCTATATACTGGGCACTTAAATCTGAATTGGAATGATAAAATCGTTCTGCTGTATGCACCGCCATATTTATCGGTTTTACAGGAGTAATTAACATATCAAAACAATATGATTGAGTCTCTCCTGCCATAAGAGTACGTTTCCCACTATATGCCGTCACTGTCTGACCTCCATCAGACCGAGTCTCAAATTGTATACCTCCTTGATCCCCATTTCCCCATGATTTTGGAAGGTGAATTCGACCTAAAGCATAATAAACATTGACCAATGGCCGTCGATAGTTATTGTCTTTAAATTTTAATCGTAACCCAGAATTCACATTTCCCATCCAAAATTCATCTTGACGTTTCAATGTATCCCATTTCCAATTCTTCTCTTCAAACTTACGAATTCCTCCTTTTTCTCCCAATCCCATAAAGTATTTAGAAGCATACGCTGAATAAGGAATCTTTAATCGTATATCCTCTACTTGTATCTCCTTTTTTGCCGTTACATCTATTTTTACATCTGAAAAACCGTCAAAATCGAATACTCCGGAATAAGCCACTGTAAAATTTTTCCCCGATGCATGAGTCGTCCATATTACTTTTCCCGAAGATAATTGTTCCACCTTTACTTTACTGGTTTTTAACGGAACTATTCCATTGGGAGTTTCTATCTCCAATGACATCCCTTCTGACAAAACATTCTGATTTTCATCCTTGCTTAATCGAACATCCTGAGTATAATGGGTAATAATCTTTTCTGGCAATCCATTATTTCCTATACTAACTTCTCCCCCTAAATAACCTATTTTATTCTCTTCTACCGTTAATGGAACATAAGGTGCTGTTGGTTCATCCCCTGCTCCCACCTGACTGTCCAACCATCGTAACCGGGAATGACGCCATCCTTCATTATCACCAAAATTTGCTACAACCTCTCCTTTTGCATCCAATACTATTTCTACTTCATAGGAAGTAGCATTTGCCGGACAAACAGACACTTTCCCCTTATATATCCCTTGTGCATCTTGAGGGACAGCTACTCCAACCCACAAAGCCTGTAACTGTCCTTGAGAAACATTCACCGTTTTAATAAAACTTTTCCCAAAAATATCTGTTCCTCCCAAATTGAAGCAACGAATCTCTTTTGAAGGAATGGATTTTTTTCCTGATTCACTTTTCAAATCTGAAAATTTCAATTTAACATCCTTCAAATCACTGCTAACAGGATATATACCAAGTTGATAAGTATAAAACTCTCCCGGTTGGACCTCTCCTTGAAAACAAGAAAGATTTTGTTCTGTAAAAGACATCCAACGTTTAGGCAAAAAGCTAGGATGTTGAATAGCGTACAACCGATTCTCCGGGAAACAAAAATATCCACAATCGGGCACTTTCTTACAAAACGACACAACCTCTTCTTCCGTTGCAGGAACAAACATGGCCTCTTCCTTCATTTTCATCTCCCCTCTACGAGCCAAATCATCAAAAGCATTGGTTACTGCACCATCTTGTGCAAAAAGGATATTCCCTCCCAATAAAAAAAATACAAGTAATAATTGCTTCACTTTTACCCCCATATTTATTTAAATTCAGATTATATTACAGACAAACATAGTAAAAAAACAGTATTATAACAATAAAATATAGAAATTTAACAATCATAACGCTAAATTTTAAATTCATTCCTTATTCTTATTTTTCAATATATTTGCAATAAATATCATCTTTTTTAAAAACCTAACAAATGAAACCTAAATTTAATTCTTTCAAAAAAACTGCAACATTACTTTTTATTACAATTCCATTTACACTATGTTCTCCTTTTGATGGACATACACAAACGACAACATTCAAATCCGAAATAGAAAAAGTTTCTCCTTTTCCTGTCACGGCAGTAAAGTTAAAACCATCTTGGATTAAACAACGAGAAGAACTAAACACCATTTTTTTAAAATCTCTTGACCCGGACAGACTGTTACATAACTTCAGAATAAATGCAGGGCTACAATCAAATGCCCTACCTTTAGAAGGATGGGAAGCCCCCCAAATAGGATTAAGAGGTCATTTTACAGGGCACTATCTTTCTGCCGCCTCATATCTAATAGAAGCTTATCAAGATACATTATTGCTCAATCGTATCAATTACATGATAGATGAGTTGTATAAATGTCAACAAGCTTTAAAAAACGGATATCTCAGCGCTTTCCCTGAAAGCGATTTTGACATATTGGAAAGTCAATTTGGAGGGGTATGGGCTCCCTACTATACCTATAATAAAATTATGCAAGGGATATTAGATGTATATATACACACAAAAAATCCTAAAGCTTATGAAATTGTAACGGGTATGGCAGACTACGTTGCCTTACGAATGTCTCGATTGGATGAAGAAACCATAGAAAAAGTTTTATACAGTGTCGATGCAAATCCTACAAATGAAGCAGGAGCTATGAACGAAGTCCTTTATAAATTATATAAAGTTTCCGGAGATACAAAACATTTAACTTTGGCAAAAATATTTGATAGAGACTGGTTTGTAACTCCTTTAGCTGAAAATAGAGATATCTTAAGCGGACTACACTCAAATACCCATTTGGTTTTAGTCAATGGTTTTGCTCAACGTTATTCAATTACAGGTGAATCAAAATTCCATAATGCAACTGTGAATTTCTGGAATATGTTAATGAATCAACACGCTTATGCTAATGGTTCAAGCAGTGGTCCCAGACCTATTGTCACTACACCTACTTCTCTTTCAGCAGAACACTGGGGAAATCCAGGAATACTCAGTAATACCTTAACTAAAGAAACTTCAGAATCGTGTGTATCTCACAATACTCAAAAATTAACAGCCTCTTTATTTAGTTGGACAGGAGATCCTATCTATGCTGATGCTTATATGAATACTTTTTACAATGCGGTATTGGCACTACAAAACAACCAAAATGGAACTTGCGTATATCATCTGCCCTTAGGCTCTCCTCAAAAAAAGTTATTTTTAAAAGAAAACGATTTTCGTTGTTGTAACGGTTCCAGTTGCGAAGCCTTTACTGCCTTAAATACATCTATATATTATCATCATAACTCCGATTTATGGGTTAATTTATACATTCCTTCTGACCTCACTTGGGAAGAAATGGGGGTAACATTAGAACAAAATGGAAATTTTCCTTCTGATTCTTCCACTGAATTAACCGTTACTTCTTCAACCAAAAAGCCCTTTACAATTCATTTGTTTATTCCTTCTTGGGCGAAAAATACAGAAATATATATCAATGATGAAAAACAGACCGATGATGTTTCTCCTTTATCCTACTTCTCTTTAAACCGTAAATGGAGAAAAGGGGATAAAATAAAGATGATCTTTCATTATGATTTTCACATAAAAACAATGCCAGATAATGAAAACGTTATTGCGTTATTTTATGGACCGACAATGCTTGCCTTTGAAACATCAAAAGAACTTATCCTAAAAGGATCTCATCAAGAAATTCTAAGAAATATTGTTCCGAGACAAGATGGAACTTTCCTTTTATCCAACAATAAAACCGATTATGTACTAAAACCATTATATGATATCAATTCAGAATCTTATGGAGTTTACGCTACTATAAGAAATTACTAAACCTTTTTCATTACTAAAACAGAACTGTATCCATATGAAAAAATCGAGTAACAATTATTATCTTCTATCTTTTCTGTTTATCTTGTTTTTAGGAAGTTGCCATACGACTAAAACATCCAAAGAAATACCCAGTAATCTATCCGGAATTTATCCACATTTAGCCTATTACAACAACGAAGGAGAATGTGGAACCGGAGCTGTCGTACCCTGGGCTAATCGATTATGGGTAATCACATATGGACCTCATTTACCTAATGGCTCTTCCGACAAATTATACGAAATCACACCCGATTTACACCAAATCATTCGTAAAGAAAGTATTGGTGGAACCCCTGCAAACCGAATGATTCACAAAGAAAGTAACCAATTATTCATTGGCCCTTATGTCATAGACTCTGTCGGTCAAGTCCGGACAATCCCTTATAACATTATGTCTGGACGTCATACAGGCAACGCCCGGCATTTAACAGATCCTGCTCATAAAATCTACTACGGGACCATGGAAGAAGGTTTTTATGAAGTAGATGTCAATACTTTAGAAGTCAAAGAGTTATATCAAGATGGAAATAAAAAAACAGAAAAGACACCTGGAAGTGCAGGACCGATAAATGCTCTTCTACCCGGTGTTCATGGAAAAGGATTGTATTCTGGCCAGGGAGTAATGGTATTCAGCAACAATGGAGAAGGAACACAGGAAGCACTCCATAAATTCGATGTAGAAGCTGGAGTATTGGCCGAATGGAATGGGAAAGACTGGAAAATTGTCCGTAGAAATCAATTTGTAGAAGTCACCGGACCTGGAGGTATTTATGGAAACAATGATCCCGACAATGATCCTATTTGGGCTACCGGATGGGATTATAAATCACTATTACTTGGAGTCCGTACTCCAGAACAAGGATGGACTTTTTACCGTCTTCCTAAAGCCAGCCACAGTTATGATGGAGCTCATGGGTGGAATACGGAATGGCCCAGAATTAGAAATATAGGAACAGTTGAAGCTCCTGATTATTTGATGACCATGCATGGTTTATTCTGGCGTTTCCCAGGACAATTTACTACAAATAACAGTAAAGGGATCCGTCCTCGTTCTGCCTATTTAAAAGTCATAGGAGATTATACTCGATGGAACAACCAATTGGTTTTTGGATGTGACGATTCTGCTCAAAAAGAGTTCTTAAATAAACGTAAAGCCAAAGGAGGAATTGAAGGTCCCGGACAATCCAATTCAAATTTATGGTTTACTTCCTTAACAAAACCTGATGAATTAGGGCCTGCTACCTCTGAAGGAGCTGTTTGGGCAAAAGAACAGGTACAAGCAAATCAATATTCAGAACCTTTTTTATTTGCCGGATGGGAAAATCGTTGTTGTTGGATCAAGAACGAAAGTCAATATCCTGTTACTTTCACATTTGAAATAGACAAGCAAGGAAATAACCAATGGAATACACTAAAGGCTGTCACTGTAGAAGCAAAGCAAAGCCAAAATATTATTTTTACACCGGATGAACAGGGGGAATGGATTCGTGTAAAAAGCAATCGTCCCGTTTCTACTACCGTAAGTTTTTCATATACCTCCAAAGAAAACCGAGATACTATACCTAATCCCATATTCACAGGAATAACTCCCGTTCAAAATTTCCAAACGACAGGAGGATTACTATATAGCCTGGGAGAAAATAAACGAGCATTAGGATTATTAAGTAATGTAACCAATAATGGGGAAACGACCGAAACAGGATATTATGAAATGGGGGAAACTTTGGAATTAAAAAAAGTTGAAGATTCTGTAACCGCTAACTTCATTCGTTCTAAATTCAAGATTCCTCAACAAGTTATCTCCATTGAAAACAGTTCTGTTTTAATTATCGATGATAGCGGACGTAGATGGAGGCTTCCTTTAGGAAACAACGAATATAAATCCATGACAGAAAAAGGATTGTTAAGAATCTGTAGAGAAGTAGCAACAGAACGTGATTTATTCAATTGCATGGGAACTTTTTATGAACTTCCCGCAGAAAATGCAGACGGTTATGCAAAAATACGTCCTATAGCCTCCCACCAATATCAAATTCAGGATTATACATCTTATCGTGGAATGATATTACTCACAGGAATAAACCCTGAAAAAGGGAAAGATAATCCACACATTATTATTTCAGAAGACGGGAAAGCAGCTGTTTGGGCAGGAGTAATAGATGACTTGTGGAAATTAGGGAAACCTAAAGGAGAAGGAGGACCTTGGAAAGAAACAACTGTTACAGCAGGCCAGATATCCGATCCTTATTTAATTGCTTTCTATGATAAAAAGACCTTGTATTTATCGCATCAAACAGACAAAGAGGTCAATTTTACTGTTGAGGTAGATCCTACTGGAAATGGAGATTGGATGCAATATGATATTTTCTCTGTCAAACCGGGAGAAATATTAAATCATCAGTTCCCTGAAGCATTCCAAGCTCGTTGGATTCGTTTTATATCGAATGCTGATGCCAAAGCTGTTTCAACATGGTTAAAATATGAATAAATATATCCTGTATATAATATGTCATTATAATTATAATCAACCATATTTTTTTCAGAATTTAGCATCTGTCTTTTACCTTAGGGAAACGATTGTCTTCTTTTATTCTCAAAATTGAGAATCACTACTTATCATAAAAGAAGTGTGCCAAAGATGAAATTTGGCACACTTTCAAATTTTAAAATTTACATACTCAATAATATATTTTCAAAAATCAATAAATAGATTCAATGTATCACAACAAATATCTACCATTATTTATATTACTGTTTTTTTCTATAAAAAATTGGGCTCAATCAAGAGACACTGTTTTTGTTACCGATTATGTAAAACCCAATACTTACGAAAACTGTGTAAAGGGATTTCAAGATGCTATTCGGGCTTGTAAAGAAAAAAAAGCCAAAGTTCTATCCTTTCAAAAAGGTCGTTATGATATCTGGCCTGAAGGAGCCACACGAAAAGAATATTTCATTTCAAACACTTCAACAGAACAGGAATGTCCTTCAAAAATCAAAACAATTGGATTATTGTTTGACAATATAAATGATTTGGAAATTGATGGGAATGGGGCCTTATTAATGTATCACGGTAAAATGATTACTATGGTATTCGATCAATGTAAAAGAATAAAGATACATTCTTTAAACACTGATTTTGAACGACCTACGGCTTCGGAAATAAAATACATTAAAGTAGATTCGACAGGAGTAGATGTACTATTACATTCCGACAGCAGATATGACATCATTGACAATAAATTATATTTAATCGGAGAAGGCTGGAAATCTTCTCTTACCCATTGTATTGAATGGGATAAAGACACTCATTTTTTTACATATAGTAACGGATGGAACCAACTTGTTAGTGCTAAAGCCACCGAATTATCGCCACAAGTAATTCACTTTGACACTCCAACATCATTCCAACCTAAAGAAGGGAATATATTAACCGTTCGTGACATTATCCGTGATCAGGTAGGTATGTTTATAAATGAATCGGAAGATATTGTATTAGAAAATTTAAATATGGCCTATATGCATGGATTAGGGATTGTTAGTCAATATACTTCAAATGTAACGATGAATCGTGTAATATGTATGCCTCCCAAAGAATCTGGACGCTTACTGGCAGCATCTGCCGATATGATGCATTTTTCCGGTTGTAAAGGGAAAATAACCATAAAAAATTGTCATTTTGAAGGAGCTCAAGATGATCCCATAAACATACATGCAACTAATTTAAGAATTGTATCTAAAATAGATGATAAAACCTTAAAATTACGTTTCATGCATGGACAGAGCTACGGATTTACCGCCTTTCATTCTGGAGATGAGGTTGCGTTTATTAAAGCAAGCCAAATGCTTCGAATAGACGAACAATACATAGTAAGTCAGGTCAAAAAATTATCAGAAAGAGAAATATTACTCTCTTTTACAAAACCAGTCCCTGATAATTTAGAAATTGGACACGATTGTATAGAGAACATGACCTATACTCCGGAAGTGGAAATTCGCAATAATTATTTTACCAGAACAAGTACTCGTGGTTTATTAGTTACTACACCTCGAAAGGTAGTTGTTGAAAATAATATATTTGAAAAGACA
>CASFOM010000049.1 GCA_949296295.1 uncultured Alistipes sp.
AATAAAATAGCTTTACCTTTGCTTTAAACTAATCAATCTAAACCTAAAAATAATGACTAAACTATCTTTTTTTTACTTTTCACTACTTTTTACAGGTTTAATTCCTTTCTTTCTTCATGCGCAGAACAATTCAGGATATACTTTTAAGACATCAGGGAATCCTATTTTTCGTCACAAATACACAGCAGATCCGGCAGCCTTGGTATATAAAGACAAAATGTATATATATGCAGGTCATGACGAATGTCCTGCACCTGATAATTACTACCGCATGAACGAATGGTTGGTATTTTCTTCTTCAGATATGGAAACATGGACAGAACACGCTGTTCCCTTACGTACTTCCGATTTTGAGTGGGCAAAAGGAGATGCCTGGGCATCTCAAGTCATTGAAAGAAATGGAAAATTCTATTGGTATGTAACCGTAGAACACAAAAAAGGAGGAAAGTCAATAGGAGTTGCAGTTGCCGATTCTCCCATAGGTCCTTTTAAAGATGCTCGTGGTTCTGCCTTAATTACCAATGACATGACACAAGAAACAAAAATCAGTTGGGATGATATTGATCCGACTGTATTCATCGACACAGACGGACAAGCTTATCTTATATGGGGAAACACACAATGTTACATGATGAAATTAAAAGAAAACATGATTGAAGGAGACGGACCTATCATTCCTGTCAATCTTCCTCGTTATACAGAAGCCCCCTGGATACATAAACACAAGAACTTATATTATTTATCTTATGCTTCTGAATTTCCTGAGAAAATAGCCTATGCCACTTCCAAAAACATTGAAGGTCCTTGGGAATATCGAGGAATATTAAATGAGTTATCGGGAAATTCCAATACCAATCATCAAGCCATTGTAGAATTCAAGGGTAAATGGTACTTTATTTATCACAATGGCGGAGCTGATGTTAATGGAGGAAGTTTTCGTAGATCAGTATGCATCGATTACCTCTACTATAATCGTGACGGAAGTATCAAACGAATACAAATGACTTCTGAAGGGGTAAAACCTATCAAATAATTATATCTTTATATTTTTATTGTACCTTCTAAAGTCATAAAAACAAACGATTTATCTAAAATCAGGAGAAAAAGAAAAAACGAGTTATCCCCTTCCAACTTCTTTCGTTATTATCAGAATTCAAACTAAAATTTACATATAAAGGGAAAACCTATATCTAACACATTATCAACAGATTAATTTTTCAGCATTTTTCCTCATTAAAGAGATTATTGCTAATAATTGAAGTGTATCCAAAAGTTGATTAAAATTTTCAGGATACACTTCAAATTTATATTTTGACATAAACTTTCTTTCCCAATGAATAAAAATAGGTAACAAATTTCTCTCTGTCTTTACTCTACTCGATTTCCTTTTTTATCTATATAATACCATTCATCACTTTCCCAATACCAGTGCTCTCCATTGGAACCAATTACTTCCTTCCGTACTCCTTTATCCGTAACCTTTGCCTTTCCTTGCTCAAATGGAAAACCAAAAGCAAACTGAGGAGGAATTATCGTTCGTCCACTCTCATCAGCATATCCAATCCGACCTTTACGGTCCACAATACGGTACAATCCTTCCTGAATATAATCGTTTCCATTATCATATGTAAACGCAGCATAATGTTTGGATAAACAACAACTACCTAAAAGGGAAAGGATATACATATAATTCAATATTCTTTTCATAGATTCCATTTTTTTCATCTCATAACTTTTGATAACCTCCTATTTCTTACAAACGAAGATTTACAAATTATTTATCTTGGAAAACAACAGAGTAAAGCAAATATAAAAACCGTTATACCAACAAAATAAAGAGCGGTTAATATTTTCTTTCATCGGAGATTCACATAAAGCCTGTTCTACCTCTTAGCTGTCTTCCTTTCGTTAGACGAAAAACGCCAAATATAAATTACATATATAAAATAAGAAGAAAGATATAATACAAACGATCTCTCTGTCGTATTTTGAAACCACGCATATCCATCTTCTCCGACATATAGCCCCAGCAAACTCAAAGCAGCAATAACTTTAGAAATACAACTATAAAAGGGACTCTTTCCGGGAAATTAAAGAATTTCTTCCCTCGAAAATAGTTCCAAAGTGTTATATATACAATTTTATCTATCATACAGACATACAAAATATTATTTTGGTTCTGTCCATCAAAAGCCCCATACAATTCATAACTCACTGAAATTAAATAACTTATAAACAATTTAATTTTAGGAATTACCCATGCAAATAATTGATTATCAAATTGTCAGATATTTTTATCGGACACCAATAATATTTTTTCAACGATTGTTCCTCTCTATCCAAAAACAATTACTCAAAATAAATCGACAAAATTTACGTCAGTCCCAATAATACATCCCACATCTGACAGTTATCCTACATTTGGTAATGTCATTTTCAATCAAAAACACCGTTTCCTCAGTCCTTATTAACTCAGTAAATACAACTGATTTGCCTGCCCCTCATTATATTTAATCATGTATCATTCTAATTTCATCAATTGTCATGCGTTAATTAATATACCAATGATTTTTAATGAGTTTATATAAAATTGTATCACAAAAATTACGGCTATAAATTTCATTCAACTCTCCATTCTCAGTAATACTAACCGTAACTTTGTTTTTTAGCTCAGGATTATAAAGGAAATCTTTACTCGTTCCACCAATCGAATAGCCATGAACATAATACGAAATTGTGAAACTTGTACAAGTAGTGTCCCAACTATTCTCTCCAGACTTTTCACACATCGCCTTCTTCAATTTCTTTCCTATATAAAAAATCCGTTCACTTCCAATTTCCATAAGTAAAGAATCCAACCTTCGTTGATCTTCATCTGAAATTCCTTTTAAGCAAAGAGTATCCTGCTGTTTGTCATAAGGAGGATAATACATACCGTAAGGACAACGAAATATGATCTCTCGGATTTCTTCAAAAGCAGCTTCATGTTGTATGAAATGGGCTATCATTTGCTCATCGGAAGGAGGCATTGGTTTCTTTCCTTTACACCCAACAAGACAAAACCAAACTGTTATCAATAATATATATAATCTCCGCATTTTTTCATTCACCTAAATTTAATCATCATGTTCCAGCCTCACTTACCACTACCTTTATTATAACCCACAGAAACTTTACCATAATAACAGCAACGATTATATGAGTGAAGGTCCGTATTAAAACAATCAAACGGTCATAAATCTCGATTTTCTTTTACCATTCTTACCATAAAACCGAAATTACGAATACAGAAAAAAAGAAAAGATTTCTTCTTCTGAGAAAACATTAACATTGGAATACGGCAAATGATATTACATCAACAAGTCTGGGAATCGGACAACATAAAACCGTCTCAACGATCAAAGATTGCGACGGTTTTATGTTTTAAGGTTTATAACTACTGTTGAATAAGCTCCACAAACTCCTTGAGTTGGGGAAGTCCGTCGAAAAAGTCGAGGTCGAACTTAATTTTCTCCCCATTATTCAGTATTACTGTCAAAATACCGTCATCCTCATTGTAATTAAGGGAAGAAACATCCGAAATGGAAAAGGAACCTTCTTCTACTGCTCCTTTCTTAATGATGGGATAGGTAATTCGATCTCCATCCACAGTAATCTGTCCTCCTTTGGCAGCCAATGCTCGAGCCTGCTGAATTTTACGAAAAGCAGAATAGAGCATGAGCAAACCGGCAATAATCAAAATAATCGTTGTCGGTAGCGGACCAAGTATCGGTTTGACACCTATTCGGATACCGAAAGGATGTATAATCGGGAAAATAATCAAGGCAGCACCTACAAGTAGATAAGCCAAATTTTCCTTAACCGAAGAGGTCGAAGCATAATTAAAAGTTTTCATAGTCTTTTGGTTTACTTAAAATTATTTAAAAAGTTGTTTCTATTATTCCATCATAAGAGAATAAGTTTTTTTCACAGATATAATTTTTTTTGTTTTAAGGCCATACCTTCCTCTAAAATAAAATAAAAGAAAAGGTATAACCTTCCTCTGCCTGCTCAAAATTACACTCCAGATTCTTCTATTTGAGTGTTTTGTAGGGCACCTAACGGATTTACTACCTCCAATTCATCGACCAACACTTTACATTAAAAAAATCTGCTCATCACCCCATATATACAGATAAAACAAGTAGCCTCATTACAAATTGAATAAGATTAACATACCTTTTTTAACTTAATATGATTGGTTTTGGCATCACATTTTCTTCATAGTTCAATCAAAAGGATATCGTTTTCTCCGAACAACGTCTTCCACATATTTATCTTTATCGTTCAAATCAATACTTTTTTTCACAAAGATTGCATGACATACCCTCTATATAGATTCATTAACCGATACAATAAAAATAAAATCCGTTTCATAAATCCTATATTCTATAAATTATAAGGTTATTCCTCTTCAGGAGCGATGGAACCATCAGGATTAACGATGATATTACTTTCGTAATACAGATGTGTCACCTGACCTCCACTAGTCTCTGTTTCCTTACCATCTTCTGTAAAACAGATTTTGAAATTCACCTTCTGCGAACCAATCTCTTTTCCACGATTCAACAGAGATGAATTTTTAGGGAGCACTTCATCAATTTGATATACACTGATCGATTTAAAAGTATGCCCTTCTGGAATAAGTTGTTTAGCCTCTTCGATCTGACGTCCTATCACTGCCGGATCGATTTTCGCAAGACTAATACCTTTAATATTCTCATAATTCACTACATTTACCCCCGAACTGTATTCATTCATTTTACCCACGCGACCATCCATATAATAAGCTTGTCGAAAAGCATAATTGTCAGAATTAACCATATCCAGAGAAATATGGCTCAAATCATTCGAAAGTTCTTCCCTCTCATTGAAACGCATGGCAAAAATCTTGAATTTAGTAGTATCCACCTTTTCTTTAAGAATTTCGACAGCTTTAGCATACGAATCGGCTTGATCCGCCGGATGTTTTGTACCTTCCAACAAAGAACTGATATTACCTCCGCAAGAGGTCATAAGAGCGAAACAAACGCTCCAAGCCGTAGTAAAAAATAGTTTTTTCATATGTATAGTATTTAAAATAACATTTATAGTTTCAAAGTTAACCTCCATACATTTTACAGAAATCAACAGGTTACCTATAAGTTTAATTTGGCTTTATTTTTAATGTATTGAAATTTTTATAGTTAGATAAATTGATTTCACTGTTCTAAAAAGTTAAGTCTGGATACAGGAACCTGCCGGAATATCCCAAAATAATCGGTTATTATCCTCTTCCCCCTCGATAATAGCAGCATATTCAATTTGTTTTAGTTTATACACAAAAAAAGCGCGGTACTGCCGGCCATATGTAGTTTGGAGGTCCTGAGATTACCTTTAGCACAAATATGGTTATAGCAGTCCACGCTAAACGTGAAAACTACCATGCCATCTCTTGTGCCAAATCCGAAAATTTCTCAGGTTTCCAAATCTACAAGATCAGCATAATGCTCGTATGTATCGGATTAGACTTAGTGCCCAATCGCTTTACAAATATAGTTTTTTTTATTGACCTGCCAAATAGCATATAGAAGGAATCATTTATTCCGATATTAATAATGGTTCTGTTTGTTTTTTCTGTATTCGAAAACTAAAAGAATATTGTGTTAAATGTAATTTACATAATAGATAATGTCATATCTAAAATATAATATATCTTTGGAACTATTATTGAGCATGTTATGAAGCAGTTGTTTGCAAGATTAGAACAGGCGTCTTTTCTAACAGAATGGAGTGCGTGGATGAAATGTGTTTTATCTTCAGCAGAACAAGTCGATTTTTATCGTTCCGATTCATGGAGATTACTTGAACCTCTATCGAGAAACATCAGGGCTATGCGTTGGCTAACGAAGCAAATCCGAATATATAATCCCATACCACCCTGTCAGCCTCAGGATGAAAGCATATTCTATATTCTGGCAACATTTTGTCCTGATAATTTTGTCCTCGGGTATATTATTGATACCTATCTATATTATCATAGAACCAAGAATAATCGTGGAGTGTTGTCTTGTATTCGAATTCAGTCATTGATCAACCAGAATGAGGAATACCCTCATTTGAATGTATTTTACAATTTAATCATGGGATGTGTGCGTTACGAATATCAACTCTATATATCACCACCCAGTAAACGTTACAGGTCTTCTTTTATGACAGACAAAGATTTTCATAAAATTGAAAAATACCTTCCAGATTTCAAACCGATTAGTTTCAAGGAAAAATTACAGGCAGTCCAATACAAAATAACAGGTATTACAAATAGTGAAGAGTTAGCACGTCAATACAACATGTCTGGATCAGTATTTCGAAAACGATTCAAGCAGGAGTTCAATATTCCCGTTTCGGAATGGCTTCGTCAACAACGAAAAAAGAATATTGAACAGATGCTTCAGGATACTGCTATCCCACTTCATCAGATTGCAGAAAGTAATGGGTTTAATATGCTATCTACATTTTCTGATTATTGCCGTCGGAATTTCGGGAAATCTCCCAGACAAATGAGAAAGGAATTGACAGAGCAATAAAAATAATCTGTAATCAGAATTTTTTGCTCTTCAATCAGAACAAAGGACTCATTGGCTTTCTCTATTTTTGACCTTGTCAATGAATTCCAAATCTTATGCTGACTCTACATATTCAAACATCATTTGAAAAAACTGATTACAACATCGGTAATATCCGTGTAAACTCGAACAGATTTCCTTTCAATAATTTTTTGCAAAAAAATCGTGAATATATCTCAAGGCCATGTTGTTGAAAAAAGAGTATTTCTGGATTCGACATGTCTTGGAGGTCCTGAATCATATCAAAATCAAACAAAATCGGAGTCCACCGTATATACTTTATTTATTTGTTTTACAAATATTTATTCTACCATTATCATTACATTCACCGAAAGATACAATATTATCAGATAATCTTTTTCGATTAATGGTATAATCTAATATTAAATCTTTTCACATTTTTTATTTGTTCGTATTTCTGCTGATTTATAACCTGCAACTTGGAAATAAAATACACTTCAAAATTTTTCATCTAATTTCTAAAATACAGATCAATTGGTTTATGTAACAACAGGAAAACTACAATCCAGACAATCAAACATACAGAAAGAAGGGGAAAGTAGAGAACTAGTATTAATGGTTTGAATCTCTGTTTTACCAATTATCAATTAAATTCCGTATCTTTACTTTTGGATTGAGCAAACTCTTTCCAAGACAGAATAAAAAAGAAGAGGCATTATGCTTGTCTTGTAGTTGAAAACGTAGGAAATTTTCAAAGTGTACAAAGATGGTATAGTGATTCTCACGCTATAGCGTGGGCTACATCGTCACATTTGTACACAAGGTTTCCTACGACCATCAACTACAATGAGATATTGTAAGTCCACGCTTTTGCTTTTTCGTATACGGTATAAAAAAACATAACAACGTTGCGGCAAATACAAAATTAAGGAATACCTGTGCCTTATTACAGCATATGATATTTCTTATTTTGTCGAAAATAAAAAATATGGTAAGTAATCTATTGCAAAAATACATCTGGCTGGCAAATGTTATCTATCAGTCCAACGGAATAACTTTCGAACAAATAAATGATAAGTGGCTGGAAAACGATTTGAGTGAAGGACTTGAATTGCCTAAACGTACATTCCATAAATGGAGAATAGCGGTAGAAGAACTCTTTGGTATTATAATCGACTGCGACCGTAAAAACGGCTATCGATTTTTTATTCATGACAAAGAAAGTTTATGCAGTGATAGCCTAACCGGATGGCTGTTCAGGACCTTATCCATTGGCCACAAGTTAGAAAGATACAAGTCTATCAAAGATCGCATCCTGCTGGAAAATGTATTCACTGACAATAATTGGCTTCTGACCATTTTAGAGGCTTTACATCACAATACGAAACTTTCTATCACATATAAAAGTTTCAATAACAATAAGGAAACGACATTCGAAGCAGACCCCTACTGTCTTAAAATGTTTCTCCAGCGTTGGTATCTGGTAGCAAGGAGCATACATTTCGGAACTCCGAGAATATATGCATTGGATAGAATTGTAAATCTACGACAGACAAACACCTCTTTCGAGTATCCAAAGGATTTTTCACCTGAACAATTTTTTGCCAACTCATACGGCATAATCGTGGACGATACGATGATAACTGAACCCATTGAATTGAAAGTACATAACTCCCATGCAGGATATTTGTGTTCTCTGCCTCTTCACCAATCTCAGGAGAAAGTGAAGCAAACAAATGAATATAGTATTTTCCGGTTATTACTATCCCCAACTTTCGACTTCGAACAAAAAATCCTCAGTATGGGAGAATATGTAGAAGTAATTTCTCCAATATGGTTAAGAGAACGTCTGGTTAATAGAATAAATAAAATGGCAATCATTTACAAATAAACTTTTAATTGATTTAATTATGGCAATATGGAAAATCAGCGCAAAGCGCAAATTCAACAATGGAGCAGTTAAGTTTGAACCTGGGATGGAAATAGAATTTGTTTTAAACAGCAATTCAACATCTCCTTCATCCGTTTATTCAAGCAAAGAAAGTCGGACAACTATCGCTCAATCCTTCATTGACAAATATGGATTGAAATGCCCGGTAGAAAAATTTGTGGAACAGATAAACAATGTAAATTTCGATTATGTACTAAAATCTAAATAATCCTAATTATGAATGAATTAAACAAAAGGTTATCAGAACTATATCTATCTAAAGTGGACGATTTGACCCGAATGTATACGGAATTAAAGCAATTAAATCTAAATGACTATTCCTGTCCCTTGCTTCTCCATATATGGGAAAAAGATTATTCCAAAGCTCCGATAAAGCTGATGATTATCGGAAAAGAAACCAATGGTTGGGGTAATGCGGAATCCGAAGATGTGGCTTCGTCCATGAAACGGTACGAAGGGTTTAATCTGGGACGCACTTATAATTCCATTTTCTGGCGATGGGTTTATAAAATAAATCAGATGCTGGGAAATCCAAACACGAATTGTTTTGTATGGAACAATATTCTTAAATTTGGGAAAGAGTCCAGTAAGGGTTGCCCCAATTGGCATGTCACAAACCTCGAGAACAAATATTTCAACATCATTGCTGATGAAATATCGATATTGAAACCTGATGTATGTATCTTTCTGACAGGTCATTCTTATGATACTGAAATAAATTCCAAATTTCCCGATGTAGAAATGCTTAATTTTGGAGGTTACAAGGATATAAAAGAAGTGGCTCAGTTGAAAAGTAAAAACCTTCCTGTCCATTCTTATCGTACATATCATCCGGGTTATGGAGGACGTTATCCTAAGTGGTACACAGAAATATTTGAAATTATTTCAAATGCAGTAAAAAAAGATTTGTTGGGGAAAAATTGATTTCTAATTTACTGAAATAAAGGCTTAAATCGTCTTATATCAATACCCTCACCTTATGCCTTGACATGGCACAAGGTGAGGGTATATTTGTATCATAATCTTAAATTTAAAAATCAATTATGAGCCAAATTAAAACGTAAAAGTATCGATGTCAATAGGACACTTACATCAGAGCCTTCCCAAAGAAAAGCAGTTTATATACCAACTGTGAAAATTATTTATTAGAGATGATTCTGTTGTGGAAAAAGGAATCAATGAACTATGGGGAAATTCCGTAAAACTTCAAAAGTATTGCTACTTGTTTGGATTTCTTTGTTATTGATTCCAAGACAGAATGGATTATAACATCATCATTTCTATTTCTCCTTACGGTCAAACGGTTGGAACAGTTCCAGATCATTTCATCGTAAGAAAAGATAATACCATTACAGGATATAACAGCTAAAGAGAAAACACAGGATATCTGTTGACACAAGAAAAAAATTTGATATTTTGAGAAATAATCAGTAAAAATTTCGTAAAACGAATGAGGGATTATTTTTCATGTAACAAAATTTATAAACAACTACAAGTTGATATTATGTTTAATTAATGCAATGAAACTACTCAAGTCTTTAAACGAAATACGAAAGTATGGTCACATGTTAGCTACACTTCCAACAAAAACAATCAGGACGATTCCTGAAGAGGAAATATTAAATGTTTATATGGCAGCCAACAAGTTTGTTCCGGAAGAATTACAACGATATGCACAGTTATATGATCTTCCGAATTTCAAAGAAGTATCGGTAGAATGTTTGAGATATGCTGCTGGGAGTTGTTCTGCTGAAAATAAAATACGGATAGACTTTCTGCATCTTTTGTTTGCAAATGATATTACATTTCAATGTACATTGTTACATGAATTGTGTCATACAAAAATTCACAACCATACCGTCTCTTTTTGGGAATTACTCGATAAGAAATTAAAGGAGGCTTCAATTATTAATAAGAATGATAATAGTCGAAAAAAATGGTTGCAAACTCCAGCCCTCAGAAATCAAGATAGTTATCAGTTATATGACCAACCAGGGAAATGGTATGAAAATATTTCAACCATAAAATCAAATATTATTCGCAGAAAAATATGTTTAGACTCATCCTCAAACGGAACGTATTATTTAAGAATAGGTTACAGGTTATATTCCAATATGAGTCTCTTATTGTACAAAGTAAATCACAAACATAACATCCACCAAGATACATCTCCATCGATTCCGGATGAGGTCAGGAATATCCTGATAAATATATTATTTAATGACAATCAATTGACAACATTTGATTGGGCGGATATGAACGATTTTTTAAATTCTGGATCAGTTTTCGAGATATATACCGGATATGGGAACGGAAAAACAAAAGTGAATGCCATAAACGAAGTGATTGAAAAAAAACAATTAACAGCAATTGTACATACATATATGGCCTTATTTGTTTTTTATGGGAAAACAAGTTCCTCAATCCCATTGGATGATATTCGAAAAGTATCTGACAATATGTATTTTACCAACATAGAAACACGTTTTGTCTTTTGTGAGAATTCGGAATTAAACGAAGATGTGTTTTGCGTACACTTACTCTTAGCCGGAGAGTAGGACATCCTCTTAAGAGGTATACCTACTATCGTGGCACATAGAAAAATCATACAGTCTATTTAAACAAAAAAGTCCAAAAGTTTGATTCTTGGACACAAAAAAGGGCATAAATCTCGTAATTACTTGATTTACGCCCTTCTTGCGGAGAGAGGGGGATTCGAACCCCCGGTACCTAAAAAAGGTACAACGGTTTTCGAGACCGCCCCGTTCGGCCACTCCGGCATCTCTCCGGGCACAAAAGTATAAATTTTTTTTATTTCTTTCTCAAAACACAGTTAGAATCCAAAATCATCAATGACTACCTCTTCCTGGTTTTTATTGATTTCCGGTGCTTTAGCCTTTTTTTGAACTTCGGTTCCTACAATAAAAATAGCTTCAGGTCTTACCGGACAAATAGATTCACAAGCCCCACAACCAATACAAATTTCTGGAGTAATAGAAGGGATAGTCAATCCGTTTTTATATTCCACCATATGAACAGCTTGTGTGGGACAATGCTCTGCACAAGCACCACAATATTCTTCTTTTGAATAAACGACACATTTCTCTTTTTTAAAATGTACCACTCCCACTTGTGTCAGTTTCTTTTCTTCCAAAGATAATTTTTGCAATGCATCATTGGGACAAATCTGAGTACATAAATTACATTCAAATTGACAAAACTTATGTACGCTAAAATACATATAAGGTTGCATAATCCCCGATATTCCATTCTCTAAAAAAGCCGGTTTTAACACATGGGCAGGGCACTTACTAACACATAGCTGACAGCCTGTACATTTTTTTTGGAAACGACTTAAAGAGCCCGCTCCTGGAGGTAAAGGATAACGTCTTGGAGCTAGTCCCATAGTTTCTGCTACTTCTCCTCTAACTGGCAAAGCAACAATAGCTAAAATACTTCCACTAATAAATCTTCTACGAGATTCGCTAAATGCATTTGTAGATCGAGAAGTATGAGATAAAGATAAATTTTCTCTTTTAACCTTATCTTTTTTCCAACCTATCGGAAGATAACGTACTCCATTTTCTTTACATTGATCGATACAGTTGAAACAGGTCACACAACGACTTGAATCAACCACACCTTGAACATCATCAATACACCTTGATTTACAGTTGGACACACATTTCTTGCAATGTGTACATTTCTCTTTGTCCAAACATATTTGAAATAAAGAATAACGAGAAATTAATCCCAAGAATGTACCGACAGGACATAACGTATTACACCATAACCTTTCCTTTTTCCATACCATTATAATTAATACGACCAATATAAGAGCAGAAAACAATAGCATAAACCAAGGCTGATATTCTACCGTTACATTATAAAAAGAGTAATTACCAAAATAATTTGCAATTGCAGCTATTATATTATTTACATATAAGACAATAGGTTTGAAAAAAGAGACAATGATACGTCCAAAATTTGAATACGGATCCAATAATAAGACAAAAAAACTACTTCCTGCTATATAGGATAGTACAATTACTCCTAAAATCCCATATCGAAGATAATTATGAGGTTTTTCATATTGGGTCCGCAATTTTTTTTTTTGATTGGTTCGTTTCATCCACCAACGTTTTATTCTCAAAACAACATCCTGAAAGATTCCTAAAGGACACAATACAGAACAGTATAAACGACCAAACAAAAGAGTAAAAAGTAAAATAGAGAGGATAATAACCACAGAACCAGACATCAATGCAGGTACAAACGGAATGTGTAATATACCATGCAACTGGGTTGGCAATAACTCTGCAAAATCAAGGAAAAACAATAATACAATAAAACCGTATAAAGCAGCAACGATTCTACGAATATACTTCAAACGCTTCATTTACAACTTAATCCGTTTAATATTAACTTGGTCTAAATTGGAAGTTCCTAAATTTAATTTTTCTCCTAAACTGATATGACTTACGGTGGACAAATCCATCTGTTGTACTTGATTGAAGAATTTAACCGCTGCTGTATCCACTGCGATAGGATCAGCAGAAGCAAAAAGACCTTTCATCACAGCAACATCCTCTATACTTTTTCCCCGAGGACCATTCTGTTTCAATACCCGATACGCATCAACAATATTTAATGCCGGCTTTTTATGAAAAGTACAAATATCTGCAATACATTGCTGTAAATTATTATTGTGCATATATCCTCTGTCCCAAACAATTCCCATATAATTTTTCATCGAAATTGTCATTTTAGCTCCTCCATGATTTTTTAATATGGGAACATTAAACCACACATCACAATCTACCAAAGCCTTGTGTATTTTGGCCTTTTTCATATTTGCAGCCTGAGGTAATTCAACTTCCACATAATAGGACTCATCATTACCCGGTAACATTTTACCACCAGCCGCTTTCACTGCCTCCTCTATTCCACTTGTTTCATAACAGCTTTTCCACTCATCACAAGTATGATCAAAAACCTGTACTTCTTTTGCTCCTGCAGAAAGGCACTGTTTTACAAGAGCCCCTATTAATTCAGGATTAGTATTTCCTGCCAATTCTGGTGTACGTGCCCACCCGATATTAGGTTTAATAA
>CASFOM010000050.1 GCA_949296295.1 uncultured Alistipes sp.
AGGGTATTTCCCCGGTTTTGCTCGTCTGCACTCCCTTACCCTTGAAGGGAATCTGCAACATCAATGGGAAGGGAACTACAATTATCTGCAAAAGACGCTTTATCCGAAAGGGTGTTATTACGACTTTGCCTCCAAAAATCTCTTTTCGGCTGCCGCCAGCTACCGCTTTCCTCTGGCTTATCCCGACGGAGGAATCCCTAATGTACTCTATTTTAAACGCATTGCCCTCAATCTATTTGGGGAATACGCCTGCAATACCCTTTTCTCTTCCGACGGAAAAAATCCGACCATTCATCCTTACACTTATGGAGGGGAATTGCTGCTTGACTTCAATGTTTTCCGTATCGGAGTGGACTTAAATGTCGGGCTATCGGTTTACAAACCCAGTGATCACCACAAACCGATGTTTGGAGCAAGTCTTGGACTCGGGTTCTGATTTCCATCTTTTCTTCTCCGTTTGACTTTTTCTGTGTCAATATTACCGGGAACCGAAATAAAGGAACAACATTCCCAACAAGACCAAGAACAAATCGACTACCTTGCTTCGCAGATTACGTTCATGAAACCACCAGGCTCCGAAAAGGAAAGAGACCAATACACTCCCTCTTCGAATCATCGACACCACAGAGATTAATGCTCCCTCCAAACTTAAAGCATAAAAATACAAGAAGTCGGCGGCGCTTAAAAACAGAGAAATCAGAGGGATTGCCATGTGCCAGTGAAACACATCCTTTTTTCGTCGAGGGTACCATAGGAACAAGGTTATGACAGACATGATAAGACATTGATAGATGTTGTACCACGACTGAACCATTATGGGAGAGAAGCGGGTCATCAAAAACTTGTCATACAGACCGCTTGCGGCACCAGACAAAGCCGCCAATACAACACACCAAATCCATCTGTTCCGGACAAAATCAATTCCTTCCTTTTTCCCTGAACGACTTAGCAAAAGAAACGATACTACGGTGAGTAACACCCCTACCCATTGCCATCCATTCAGCTGCTCGTTAAAAAGCAACAGCGCCCCCAGCAATACCCAAACAGGTCTGGTGGCATTAATCGGTCCGGCAATAGTCAAAGGCAAATGCTTGATACCGAAATAACCGAACAGCCATGAAGTCAGGACAATCACAGATTTCAACAATATAAATCGGTGTACCTCCCATCCGGCAACAGGCACCTGCCACATGGAAAGTTCCCCTGCCTGCTGAATATTGAGAGCGGAACAAAGAATAAAAGGTAAAAAAATCAGTGAGGAAAAAAATGTATTGAGCAACAATACCGGAATTACAGCATTCCCCTGCAAGGCCCGTTTCTTAAAGACATCGTAAAACCCTAACAAGGCAGCAGAAGCAAAAGCACCAAATAACCACATAATTCATATCTTTTCGGGATGCAAAATTAAAAGAAACCGAGTAAATCCGTCACTTCCGATGAAAATTGTTATCTTTACAGGAAAAAATCGGATTAATTTACTCATTTATGGAACCAAACACAACGCCTTCAAACCCGAACACTTTACCAGAGAATGCCTATCGAGAGCTGAAACCGGGGGAGAGCTACCACCCGGTAATGCCTGCCCATAGTCATCCGAAAGAAGTCACACCCTATTCCGTCATTTTTGGAGTTATCATGGCCATCGTTTTCTCAGCGGCAGCCGCTTACTTAGGGCTTCGGGTGGGACAGGTTTTTGAAGCAGCCATTCCCATTGCGATTATCGCCGTAGGAGTAGGAAACCTTACCGGACGCAAGAATATGCTGGGACAGAATGTAATTATTCAGTCCATTGGAGCCACCTCAGGCTCCATCGTTGCGGGAGCCATTTTCACTTTGCCTGCTCTTTATATTTTGGGACTGGATGCCCATTTTTATCAAATTTTCCTCTCCTCGTTATTGGGAGGAGCTTTGGGAATATTGTTACTCATTCCTTTCCGGCGCTATTTCGTCAAGGAGATGCATGGGAAATACCCTTTTCCGGAAGCCACTGCCACAACCGAAGTTTTAGTCTCCGGAACAGAAAAGGGGAATCAGACCAAATTATTGGCAGTAAGTGGTCTGATAGGAGGATTATATGATTTTATCATTGGGACATTTGGCTGGTGGACCGAAACCGTTTCTACCCGTATTACGGAATGGGGAAGTCTGTTGGCAGACAAGACCAAATTAGTATTCAAAGTAAATACAGGAGCGGCAGTATTGGGTTTGGGATACATCATCGGATTAAAATACGCAGCCATTATTTGTGCGGGTTCCTTTACCGTATGGTTCGTTCTCATTCCTTTCATCAGCCATTTTGCCCCCGGACAAACCATTGCAGTAGGAGAAGGGGTTACCACTCTGTTACGGGATATGTCTCCGGAAGAGATTTTCCGTCACTATGCGCGTCACATCGGCATTGGCGGTATTGCCATGGCCGGATTAATCGGTATCATTCGCTCTTCACGAATCATCAAACAGGCGGCCTCTTTAGCGGTTCATGAATTACGCAACGGGAAAAACGCCCAAGATACGACCGAACGGACCCAACGGGACCTTTCCATGCGACTTATTCTCTCAGGCATCATAGCCATTCTGTTTACCACCCTTTTATTTTTCCGTTTTGGCGTACTCGACAACCTCCTTCTCTCCATCATTGCCCTGTTAACCGTCTTTATCATTTCTTTCCTGTTTACCACAGTGGCAGCCAACGCCATTGCCATTGTCGGCAATAATCCGGTTTCAGGAATGACGCTCATGACCCTTATTCTAAGTTCTTTAGTTTTAGTCAGTGCAGGACTTAACGGGACCAACGGAATGACAGCAGCGATGATTATCGGGGGAGTTGTTTGTACAGCCCTTTCCATGGCAGGAGCCTTTGTTACGGACCTGAAAATAGGTTATTGGTTGGGAACCACCCCAGCCCGTCAGGAAGGATGGAAATTTCTTGGAACAGCCATCTCAGCAGCTACTGTTGCCGGTGTTATCATGATTTTAAACAAGACCTACGGTTTTGTTGGAGAGAATGCCCTGGTAGCGCCTCAAGCCAACGCTATGGCAGCAGTTATCAAGCCTTTGATGGAAGGAGGCAGCACCCCCTGGATGCTCTATTTCTCAGGAGCGGCATTAGCTCTTATTCTCACCATGATAGGTGTCCCGGCATTAGCCTTTGCGTTAGGGATGTTCATTCCTTTGGAGTTAAACACTCCTTTGTTGATAGGAGGATTAATCAGTTGGTTTGTCTCAGGGCGCAGCCGGGATGAAGGACAAAATAAGGCACGTCGAGACCGGGGTACCCTCATTGCCTCCGGATTCATTGCAGGAGGAGCCTTGATGGGTGTTGTAAGCGCATTATTAAAATACTTCGGCGTGGACTGGTTTGCCGATACATGGAACGGAAGCTCCGGAGCAGAAATCATGGGAGTTATCATGTATCTGGCTCTTATCGGTTATTTTATCTGGGACAGTCTTCGTGCAAAACAAAATTAATTCAGAATCTGTTTCGATTTTGTTGAATGGAAGATTTCCATTCAATACTTTTTTAAATTTTTTTGAAGGTCGTTTCTGTCTGTTCCCTGTATCGGATAACTCAATCCAACAGGACCGACCAACGTAAAGTAACCTTCAAAATCATCCGGGAAGAAAATCAAACAGCTTCTTAATTTCCGACAATTCGCCAATAAAATATATTGTTATGAACATAAAAGAAGAAGTACTGAAACGTTTTCTACGTTATATTGCTATTGATACACAAAGTGACCCGAAAAGCGACACTTATCCCTCAACAGCCAAACAGCTGACTTTACTGCAAATGCTTCGGGACGAACTTTTAGAGATGGGACTTACCGATGCCTCTATCGACCACTACGGCTATGTCACAGCAACGCTGCCAGCCACACAAGGCTATGGGGACAAGCCGATTGTCGGATTTATCGCCCATGTTGATACGAGTCCGGACATGAAAGGATCCGACATCCGACCTCAAATTATCGAGAACTATACAGGCGAAGACATCCGTTTGAACGACCAGCTTGTAATGAGTGTATCCGATTTTCCGGAACTATCCTTCTTCAAGGGGCATACTTTAATTACAACGGACGGGACAACTCTTTTGGGCGCAGATGACAAGGCAGGAATTGCAGAAATCATGACGGCTGTTTCCTGGTTGCTCCACCATCCGGAAATTCCTCATGGCGCCATTCGGATTGGATTTACTCCCGACGAAGAGATAGGAGGAGGAGTAGACCATTTCGATGTAACGGCTTTTGGAGCTCAGTTTGCCTATACGGTTGATGGAGGCTTCGAAGGAGAATTGGAATATGAAAATTTCAATGCAGCATCTGCACGTATTACCATACAAGGGCGCAATATTCATCCGGGATACGCCAAGGATAAGATGATTAATGCGTTAGAAGCAGCTTGCCAATTCAATAATTTGCTACCCTCCTGTCAACGTCCGGAACATACCGAAGGCTATGAAGGTTTCTTCCACCTGACCTCACTTAACGGGACAGTAGAGGAAGCTGTTATGGAATACATTATCCGGGACCATAGCCGGGAACTGTTTGAACAGAAAAAAAAGTTGATGGAAGAGACCATTTCCTTCCTCAACAGACGTTATGGGGAACAAGTCTTCGAACTGACTCTCAAAGACCAATATTACAACATGCGAGAACAAGTAGCACCCCATCCGGAACTAATCGATAAAGCATGTCAGGCGATGGAAGCATCCGGGGTTACCCCAATCATCCGTCCCATTCGAGGAGGGACAGACGGTTCCCGTCTCTCCTATATGGGTTTACCCTGTCCCAACCTGTTTGCCGGAGGCATGAATTTTCATGGAAAATATGAATACTGTTCCTTGAACAGTATGGAAAAAGCGACGCTCACTTTAGTTCATCTATGTAAATTGTGGGCCCAATAATCCGCATTTCAGAGAAAAGGATGATTCTCAAAGGACAAGAGAGAGGTACAAATAAATTTAAAGACCGATATCTCAGGGATTACAGGACAAAAAGAAACCACCACTGTTTCAAACCATTTTGTTGTAAGGTTTGAAACAATGGTGGTTTCATGTTATGACTTTATGGATTTCTTCATCCCAGAACCGTTTTTTGTCTCTATAAATACTTTTGACCGTTCCTCTATTCATTCAAATTCGACTCTGTCTTCTCAAAAGGTTCCAATACCTCTTCATCTAAAATATCTTTGGGGTACCCATCCTTTATTTTTCGTTAAAGGACAAAAAGAATATTTTTTTGTTTTCTTAATATGCCTATTTTCTACAATCTGCTTACGGTTGGTTATCAGACAACAAATGCCCATAAGGTTTATTTTCGAAACTTATTACAGCATGATATTGACAAATAAAATCGATATTTCAATTTGTATCGATTGATTTTTTTATTATCTTTGAATCGACATGTAAAATTTAACACGTCAAGGAGACAAAAGTCATTAACTCTTAAAGAAGGTTGGAAATGGATGAACATGGTCACAAAAACAATGATGCAGACGGAGGACGGGAAGTCTTTTCGAAAGTGATGAAGGCAGGTAAACGGACCTATTTTTTTGATGTAAAATCGATGCGTGACGAGAGTTTGTATGTTACGATTAGCGAAAGTCGTAAAATGCGAACACGGGAGGGTGAAATCGTGTACAATAAGAGTAAATTGTTTTTGTATCAGGAAGATTTTGCTCGCTTCGAAGAAGAACTTGCAGAAGTATTGGCCTTTGTACGTTGTCATGACAATACGGGAGGGAATTCCCGCAAAGCGCCATCTGCAGAGTACACGACCGTTGACGAGGAGTTTGAATCCTTGTAACGGTTCTGAAGGACGGTAACAACAGGATATATCGTCTGAGCTTAATCAAACGGCAGGTACGAATATGTACCTGCCGTTTGATTATAATAGAATAAGAGATGAAAAAACGAATCTATATAGGTGTAAGCGGAGGGATGGATTCAGCCGCTGCCGTATTGTTGTTAAAGGAGGAAGGCTATGAGGTCACCGGAGTTTCGATGCAAATGTACGGAGCATCACCAGATACGGAACGACTATCCCAATTGCTCGATATAGAGATTATCGGAGTGGATGTTCGTAAAGCATTTGAGCAACGAGTCATTTCTCCTTTTATAGACAGTTGTATGAAGGGAGAAACTCCTTCTCCATGCGTCATCTGCAACAACACTATAAAGTGGCTCATATTGAATGAGTTAGCTCCTTCAGAATGCGGTATTGCCACAGGACATTACTGCCGAATTCTCCAGACACGGGAAGGGATTTATCATATTGCCCGCGGGAAGGATCCTGTAAAAGATCAATCTTACTATTTGTGGCAATTACCCCAGGAAATACTATCGAGAATTGTCATGCCCTTAGGAGAATGGCGAAAAGAGGATGTACGAAAATGGCTAATAAAGAAAGGATTTCCTGAATGGAGTAGCCAAAAAGAAAGTATGGGAGTATGTTTTTTATCAGGGAATAAACCGGGCGATTTTTTACTTCATCGAATGCCCCGGTTACAAACCTTGCAAGGAGGTCTTTTAAAAGATGCGACAGGTCATCCATTAGGGACTCATAAAGGATATATTTTCTACACCATAGGCCAACGACGGGGATTACCGTTAGAAAAGGGAGAATGTGTCATTGCCATAGATGCGATACGAAACGAGGTCACTATCGGGTCTCCCGCAGATTTATTCGTATCTGAATTCTGGTTACGAGACTGGATACTGTCCGAAGATTTTTTTAACGGGAACAGGGATACAATCACAGTCCAAGTACGAGGCGTGGGCAGGAATCCTCAGGGGAAGATAGAGATTCAAAAAGAAGACACCCTGTTGCATGTTCGTCTTACCGAAGACAAGGCCTGGGCATTGGCCCAAGGGCAACCCGCAGTATTTTACTCAGGGGAATGTGTTGTCGGAGGGGGAATAGTGGAAAAATTTTGATATTTTTGAATACTAAAAAAGAGGACAAGATGAAATCGATGAGAACCATTCGTTCGGGTTATGACGTTGCAGTGATTGGCGGAGGGGCAGCAGGATTGCTGGCCGCTGGACGTGTGGCAGAAAAAGGATTCTCCGTAATATTGTTTGAAAAGATGGAGAAACCGGGACGCAAGATACGTATTACGGGGAAGGGACGATGTAATCTGACCAACCACTGTTCCGTGGAAGAGTTATTGGAGAAGGTCCGTTCCGGAAAAGATTTCATCCGACCTTCATTACAAGCATTTACCCCTCAAGACACCCAACTGTTTTTCGAATCCTTAGGAATCCCTCTAACCGTAGAACGAGGAGGACGTGTTTTCCCCCAAAGCGGTCGCGCATGGGATATTGCAGAAGCCCTGGAAGATTACGCGTTATCCTCAGGAGTTGATTTATTAACCCATGCAGAGGTGTCGCGCTTAATCATCACAGACAAACATATTGCAGGAGTAGAGGTATCTGTTCACCGCAAAAAAACCGTTTTCGATTGCAAGGAAGTATTGATTGCTACGGGAGGCATGTCCTATCCGTCCACAGGGTCAACAGGCGACGGTTACCGTTTAGCCTACGAATGCGGTCATCATATCGAATCGGTACGTCCTTCGTTAGTCCCTTTGGAATTACATAGCCGCTATTTACGGACATTAAACGGCTTACAACTAAAAAATATAACCTTAACACTACGAATCGGAGGAGACGTACGGCAACAGGAATTTGGGGAGATGGAATTTACCCCTTTCGGGATAGGAGGAGCTATCGTATTGCGTATCAGCCGTCAAGCCGTTGATGCTCTCATTGAGGGAGCACAGGTTGAAACAGAACTCGACCTAAAACCGGCTTTATCCCCGCAAAAGTTATTGTCCCGAATAGAAAGAGAAATTCTCGCGGCAGAGACATTGACGATAGAACAGTTGGTACGTAAATTAGTTCCGGCTAAATTAGTTGCCCCCATTATTCGGGAGTCGGGATTAAAACCTTATGATGAGGCAAAGGAACTATCCCTCACTCATCGGGAACAATTAATCCGCACACTAAAACAGATGAGATTCCGGGTTTCCGATTACAGACCGTTTTCAGAAGCCATTGTCACAGCAGGCGGAGTAAGTTTATCGGAAGTAAATCCGGAGACTATGGAGTCCAGACAGATTCGAGGACTTTATTTTGCCGGAGAGGTATTGGATATTGATGCAGATACAGGCGGTTATAATTTACAATTGGCCTTTTCTACGGCTTGGCAGGCAGCCCAAGGGATAACAGATGGAGGGAAAAAACAATGAGGGTATTGGGAAGCATTCGGGGAGGTCGTACCTCGCGATTAAAACAAAAGGTGGAAAACAATGTATTCAAACGTTACCACAAGCTACGGTACATCACACGCATCAGGCACTGGCACGGTCGGGCCATCCATTCCCCTTTTGCCTACAGTCTGATACGGGAGGCATTAATGGAACACCGAGGAAATACATTCCCCATCAAAGAGGATTTATATGAATGGTTGCAAAGGGAAGGTATTTCCCCTCAGAAATGTTTAAAGATCTGCCGGGTATATGCTTTTCTCCAATACAAAAGCTATTGTACGGACTACACCCGTTATTCGAGAGAAGACATGTTGTTAATAGGGGACTACATATCAGAAGAACAGCTGAAATGTTTGGCGGATAAAATAGAGAAACAGGGGAAACGGATTTGCGTTGTGTTGTTCGGTATTTATCGAACCTTGCCACAACATCACGTATGGCATTATCTGTTGCGAAACATCCGTTGTGTTTCCATGGATTTTTATTCTTTTGCCCTGTTGTTTTTCGACCGAGAATTAAATCCCCAATATTATAAGATGAGATTATAAAGTCAGATATAAAATATGCAGAAAATGAAAGAGAAACATCTCTTTCTTAAAACGACCATAAAATTTGACGGGAAGTTGCAACAACTTTTTTATTATAGGCACCATCTAAATTGAAAAAAGATGAAAGTATATACACGTACGGGGGACCAGGGAAACACTTCTTTAATTTCCGGTGAGCGAGTTCCCAAATATGATGAACGCATCGAAGCCTACGGGACATTGGATGAATTATCTGCCTTTATTGCCTGTTTGCATGATCGGATAGGAGAACGAAAAGAGCATGAAACCACCTTATCGGGTATTCAACAAGAGTTGCGTGCTGTTCTCGACCGTCTGATGGTTGCTCAGGCTTTATTGGCAAGTACAGATACCGTTCGCAAGAAACTGCCGCAACTTGTTTCAGAAGATACGAAACAGTTGGAAGAAGCCATAGACAGGATGACAGAACAACTGCCTGTTGTCAATCGTTTTACGCTACCTTGTGGAGATTCTTTAGTCTCTTTATCGCATGTATGCCGGACTATTTGCCGTCGGGCAGAGCGGAAGATTCTGTTTTCTTCACAAAAAAATTTTGTTCCGGAAGAGGTAGTTCATTATGTAAATCGTCTTTCCGATTATTTATATGTATTGGGACGCTTTGTAGGACAAGTTGTTGGAGCCAAAGAAATATATTGGGAACCCACTCAAAGGATATAAGATAAAGAGTTATTGTTATTAAAGAAATATTGAAAAATTCGCATTCGAGAAAATAATACCATTCTTTCTTTCGTTATAGGGAAAAAAACGACCAAATTGGAAGGGAAATAAGAGTTGCAATAAAAAGGTTGTAAATAAAAATACCCTTGATAGTTGTTTTTTTGTTTTATTTTATATTTTTGTGCATCGAAATAAATACTTTAAGTATTTGGGAAAGGGATAATTTACGAGATATAAAGAACAATAATAAATATAAAGAAAGGAAAGAAGAAAATGTATTGGACATTAGAGTTGGCCTCTAAAATGGAAGATGCGCCGTGGCCTGCGACAAAGGAAGAACTCATAGATTATGCCGTACGTTCAGGAGCGCCATTGGAAGTAATTGAGAATCTTCAAGAAATTGAAGACGAAGGGGAGATATATGAAAGTATAGAAGATATATGGCCTGACTACCCGAGCAAGGATGATTTCTTTTTCAATGAAGACGAATATTAAGGGAGGTTCGTTCTTCGGAGATTTTTTATGCCGGGAAAATTGACTGCATACACAAACAGTCACAGATATAAGGAGAACGACTTTGCTGTCAAACGATATTCGTAGGCAACAGAGTAGTTTTCTATTCCACAGAAGTTTCCGGTTTCAAAAAAGTTATCGGAGAGATAAATTCTGATCTCAACATGAAATTTTTAAGACGTATTTACGATTGGGTATTGCATTGGGCAGAAACGCCGTGGGGTGCATGGGCGTTGTTCATTTTAGCTTTTGTAGAAAGCAGTTTCTTCCCTATTCCTCCAGATGTATTGTTGATTGCCTTGTGTTTGGGTTTGCCGGTTCGTTCCTTCCGATATGCGACCATCTGCACGATTGGTTCTGTCTTAGGGGCCATAGGAGGTTATTTATTAGGTCATTTTGCATGGATGTCATCAGGAGAGTTTACCGCTTTTGCCAATTTCTTCTTCGAGCATATTCCGGGCTTTACCCATGAAGTCTATCATCAAATCAGCGAATGGTACGAAGAGTATGACTTTTGGATGGTCTTTACTGCAGGGTTTACTCCCATTCCCTATAAAGTCATTACGATTACGGCAGGGGTATTCAACATTAACTTTTGGGTATTCATCATTGCGTCCATCATCAGTCGGGGAGCACGTTTTTTCCTGATTTCTTTTCTGATTTGGAAATTCGGCCCCACGGTAAAAGGATTTATAGACAAATATTTCAATCTGCTGGCTATTGCATTTACCGTCTTGTTGGTGGGAGGTGTATTGCTTGTTAAATATCTGTTTTGACATGAAAACAATTGGCTTGATCGGTTTTCCCTTAGGACATTCCTTTTCCCGCAAATATTTTACGGAAAAGTTTGAGCAGGAACATATTATGGATTATGAATACCGGAATTTCGAACTTCCCGCCATTACACAAGTTCCGGAATTAATCAATAATACCCCTACTCTGACAGGATTTAATGTAACCATTCCCTACAAGCAGCAAATTCTTCCTTATTTGGATGAAATAGATGCTGCTGCTGAAAAAATCGGAGCAGTAAACTGTGTTCGGGTCCTTTCCTCTCCTCAACGAAAGGGGAAATGCGGTTCAGAACACCAATTAATCGGTTATAATACGGATGTTTATGGATTCAAACTATCCTTATTGGATATGTTGGGGGACAAGCGTCCGAATGCCTTAGTCTTAGGGACGGGAGGGGCAAGCAGAGCAGTCCGTTGGGTACTGGAAGAGTTAGGAATGAGCTACCAACTTGTTTCGCGCAGAGGACAAGGAGCAATATTATCCTATGACTCGCTAACTCCGGAAATTATTGCATCTCATTTGTTGATAGTGAATACGACGCCGCTGGGCACTTTCCCGAATACGGAAGCAGCAGCCGACCTTCCCTATCATGCCTTAACGCAGGCTCATTTTCTTTATGATTTGGTATATAACC
>CASFOM010000051.1 GCA_949296295.1 uncultured Alistipes sp.
CAGAACATCTAATCCAACTCCAAGACATACTCTTTTTGCAAAAGAGTTATATCAAGAATTATCTCGACCTGATTATACTTATGCTGTTGCACATAATTTTACTCGAATGGAAAGAGCAATTGTTTATTTTCATCGTAGTGCAAGTACAGCATGGATGGGAAAAGCTTGCTCTACGGGATGTAGGCTTATGAAAAGTATAAGTAAACGATTTATGTCAAAATAAATTGAATGAAGAATATTGTGTAGATATTTTTTATAAATGAATTGAAAAATATTATAGCTTGTTTATGTTTTTATAAAGGGGAAGAAAAAGGTGGAATAAAAAGAGTTATTTATCTGTTTTTAAAACAAAAAAGAACTTTTGTTTTATATATCTTATAATCAGATGTTTATATTGTTTTGTTCTTTATGTTTTCATATCATCTTTCCAAAAAACATTTCATATTATTCGTGTAGAAAAAAGATTATTGTTGGTAAATTTTGTTTATTTCACGACATAAAATGTTGGGGAATGATAAACGTTTGTTTTAATCACTGAATATATATATTTTTGAAAACTGACATTTTATTTTCTGAATACAACCTTTACTTTATTATGTAAGAAATCGGTATGAAAAAAGTAATAAATATATTGTATTGGGCTATCCCAATGTTGTTTTTTGTTTGTTTTGCGATATTTTATTTTATATTTTTCCCATATCAATTTAGCTTGAGGGAACAACTTAGTCTTTTCCTCTTTACTCCGGAATATTTATCATCTTTTGGAATTTTAAAGGGTGGTTTGGTAAAATTGATTGCTGCATTTTTTATACAGTTTTTTAGTATTCGTTGGGTTGGGGCAATTGTTATTACTCTTATTGCTGTATCTTCATGGTTGGCGTTGCGTAGTGTATTGAATTTGTATGTAAAAGATTGTAAACAAACATCTTATTTAGCTCTTCTTCTTCCTGCTTTATTGTGGCCGGCCTTTACATTATCATCTTTTCCTTTGGATAAGGCTTTGGGTGTATTATTTGCATTGATTGTGACAAAAGGATATGCTGTGTTATCCAAGGAGATGGCTCGAAAAGTAGTAGGGATTGTTTTATCTTTGGTTTTGTGGTGGTTCATTGGGGAGGCAGCTTTCCTTACAGCTGTATTCATTATTTTGTTTGAATGGCGTCAATCGAAACGCTCATCTATTCTATATAGTGTATTCCTTTTGGTTTTATTTGCGATAGTCCCATTGGTATATCGTCAATGTGGTATTGTTTTACCTATTGCTGCCGTTTTTGGTTTCGAATCAAATATGGAAGAATATGCGAAATATTATTGGAGTATTTTTTTCTGTATTCTTTTTTTGGGTGTTTGGTTGTTTTGGCGGCAAAAAAATAAATTTGTTTGGTTATCCGTTTTGTCTGTAATTGTTAGTATGATATTGGGATACCATGCTTGTTTCTCTTTGGCGGATTACCGGTTTGAAACCATGAGTAAAATGGACTGGATGGCCAGAAATCAAAAGTGGAATGAGATGATACAGGAGATGGATAAGGCTCCGGAAGTAAATCCATATGTTTTGGGTTATTACTTTTTAGCATTGGCTCAGACAGATCAGTTGGGTAATTATTTATTGGAAAAGGGAGTTCCATTAATTTCTTCTTTAGTTCCTGGGGCAACTTCTCCCAGTTATATGCCTTATACTGTTTTAAGTGAGATTTATTGGGCGTGTGGAGTACTTAGAGGAACTCAGTTTTGTAATTATGAAGCTATGGGAATACTCAATACGAGCATTAGTGGCAGACATCTGAAACGAGCTATTGAATCTCATCTTATTTTTGAGGAATATGAAGTAGCAGAACGTTATTTACGTATTTTAGAAAAAACTTCCTTGTATCGTAAATGGGCTGAACAACAATTGTCTTTGTTGAAAAATGAGTCTGCTCTTGATACAGTTGCTTGGATTCGAGAAGGTCGTCGGTTTATAGCTTCCAAACCATATCTTTTGAATGTTCGGGCTCCATTGATTGATATAGAAGCTCAAGCTTTGCAACAACCTGACAACAAATTGGCAAATGAATATCTGATGTGTTGTTTGTTGCTACAAAAAGATGTGGAAAAATTTAAACACTTATTTGACAGTTACCGTGTTTATTGTTTGCAGGGTGAGCGTATTCCTAAAATTTTCCAAGAAGCTAATTTGCTATATGAATATATTGCTCGAATCCCTGAATCGGAAAAGTTTTCTTATGATTATGATGAGCAGGTTTTAGCTGTTTTTAATGAATTTAAGAATGCGCACTCAGGTAATGAACGTTCATTGTCTTTAGGAAATATTCGTTTTTCAAAGAATTTTTTAAGAAGTTATTTTTACTATTATGATTTTACAAGTACTGTTACGCAATAAATTTGTACAAGTCATTTCCCTTGTTTTTTTGTGGGGATTGAATGCTTGTACTGTAAATATGGGAGATGTTCTGGAACAAAATAAATTACCAGACATGTATCCTGATTATAGTGATGTGACTATACCTTATAATATTGCTCCTTTGAATTTTAAAATTAAGGGGGAACCGAAACAAGTTGTTGCGGTGATTAAGAGTGAAAATGGAACGGAGTTACGTGTATCGGGAGATGATGTTCGAATTCCAATAAAAAAATGGAAACGATTGTTGGAAGAAAATAAAGGGAAGGAATTAGAAGTAAAAGTTTATGCTTGTTGGAACGATGGGTGGAAAGGATATCCTGTCTTTCATTGGAATATTTCTACTCGGGCCATTGATCCTTATTTGACTTATCGTTTGATAGAACCTGGTTATTTTACTGTGAATCGAATGGGACTCTATTATCGGAACATTGAAAATTTCGAAGAGAAAGCAATGGTTGATAATTATCCGGCAGACATGGGATGTGTGAATTGTCACGCTTTTTGTCAAGGGGATCCAAATCGTATGTTGTTTCATGCTCGGGATAAGAATCCAGGAACTTATTTGTATGCGGATGGTAAATTGGTAAAGTTGAATACGAAGGCAGGTCCTATGAAATGGCCGGCAGTATATCCTTTTTGGCATCCTGATGGGAATTATGTAGCTTTTTCCATTAATCCATTGCGGCTGAATTTCTATTCAGGAAAAGAAGCTGTAAAGGAACTCTATGATTTACAGGCCGATGTTATGGTTTATGATGTGAAAACGAGAACAGTATTGACAACGCCTCAATTATATGATGAAAAGGTACATAATAATTATCCTGTATTTTCTCCTGATGGGAAAAAGTTATTTTATTGTACGGACAGTTTGCCTGAGGGAGATCCTAAAATAACGACCCCAGAATTAAAACTGTCGCTTTGTGCCGTAGATTTTGATGCAACAACAGGTAAATTGGGAAATCAAATAGATACGTTGGTTTCTTCTGATAAAACAGGAAAAAGTATTATTCATCCACGTATTTCTCCTGATGGTAAATATGTGGTTTATACTCAACTTGACTATGGATCTTTTTATTATTATAAAGCGGCTGAATTGGGAATTTATAATATAGAAACAGGGGAACATCGTCTTTTGAATGAAGTTAATTCTTCAGAGATGGAAGGATATCATTCATGGTCTTCAGGAGGAGGATGGTTGGTTTTCAGTAGTCAACGTTTTGATGGGTATTATTCGCTTCCATGGTTTACATTTATTGATGAACAAGGGAATGCTTCGAAACCATTTGTTTTACCTCAGGAGAATCCGGATCATTATACTTTTATGGTTCAGGCATATAATGTTCCAGAACTTTTAAAAAAGCCGATACCGATAGGTATGTATGATATTATGGAAGCTGCAGAATCTAAAGCTTTGCCCAGTCAGTTTGTTATGCAGCAGTAAGAAATAGAAGTAGATGGTTCCTTTATGAATAAATAATGACATGAAGAAATGTATTCTTTCTTTTATTTTCTAAGATAAACTTTGAAAATTATCTGTGAGTAGAATATATTTCTTTGTGTTGTTATTTTGATTTTATAAGGGGATATAAATCTTTTATAAATCTGATAATTTCTTTTTTTGAGAATATTTCTTTTCTTTTAAAATAGTAGTCAGCAGTTCTGGAGTATTTGTGGTAATATAATCAACATTTAAGTCAAGTAATTTACGCATATCATTTTCCTTATCTACGGTCCATACATTGACTTTTAGCCCAAGGTTATGGGCTTCTGTAATCCATTCAGGATGTTTGTATAAGACAGAATAATGATAATCAAGTCCGCTTAATTGGGCTTTTTTTAGTTCTTGGGGTGTTTTATCTCCATTTAGGTAATATATGGTAGCATTAGGACAAATTTTTTTTAGTTCGAGACAGACAAACCAACTGAAAGATATGTAGGTTACACGGTTTTCAATTTCCATTTTTTTGACTTGTTCAACTACTTTTTGGACAATTGTACGTTCACGATCTGTATTTTTATGTGTTTTAATTTCCAAAATATAGTGAATTTTAGGGCGCTTTATTCCCGCATTTAAGTATTCATATAAAGAGGGGACTAATTCTCCATTGGGAAGAGGAGTTTGTCGTATTTCTTTAAATGTTACTTGTTGAATCGTTATTTCTCGATGAGCGGGATGTTTCGGACCATGTGCAACTACTATTGAATCATCTGCGGTTAAATTAACATCAAATTCAGAACCATAAATTTTTAGTGCTACAGCATTTTCAAAGCTACTGATTGAGTTTTCAAAAGATTCTGAAATATTCCAGTATCCTCGATGAGCGATAACTGTATTACTAGGAAGATATTTTCGCTCTTTTGTATATCCATTTGTGAATAACAATACACAAAGAAGCATAATTATTCCCAATTTCATAGGTAATTTAATTTTGGTATGTGGTACAAAGGTATAAAATTAACGGTAACAAAATATTTTGCTACCGTTAATTTTATTTAATCAAGTTATTTTGATTAGATTATTCGTAAGGATTAATACGCTATTTATAGCTTTTGAGTACCTGTTTTTGATAGTAAGGATAATTATATCAAGAATTGAAACAAATCGGGTTTATCATTAAGGTATTCATATACAAAACCATGTTGTTTCATTCGTTCTATCAAAGGTTGTAAATCATTTTTATCTTGAAGTTCAATACCGATTACGGCAGGACCTTGTTCTCGATTGGTTTTTTTGGAGTAAGAAAAATGAGTAATATCATCTTTGGCTCCTAAGACTTGTTGAACAAAAGCTAATAGAGCTCCTGAACGTTGAGGAAAACGTATGATAAAATAATGTTTTAATCCTTCATATAACAAAGAACGTTCTCTAATTTCTTCTGTGCGAGTAATATCATTATTACTTCCCGATACAATACAGACAACATTTTTCCCTTTGATTTTATCTGCATAAAAGTCCAAAGCCGCAATAGACAATGCACCAGCAGGTTCTGCTACAATAGCACTTTTGTTATAGAGTTCTAGAATGGTTGTACATACCTTTCCTTCAGGTACGACAATAATGTCATCCAATACTTTTCGACAAATTTCAAAAGTGATATCTCCTACTCGCTGAACTGCTGTTCCGTCACAGAATTTCTCTATTTCAGGCAACGTTACTACTTTCTGAGCGTCTATAGCTGCTTTCATAGATGCGGCACCAGCAGGTTCCACACCAATAATTTTTGTTTGGGGAGATATTTGTTTGAAATAACTACCTAAACCGGATGCCAATCCTCCACCTCCTATGGGAATAAAAATATAATCAATAGGCTCAGTCGTATCTTGCATAATTTCTACTCCTATCGTAGCTTGACCTTCTATGGTCAATGGGTCATCGAAAGGATGGATAAAACACATTCCATGTTCTTTAGCAAAGGCAATGGCTTGATTGTTTGAATCATCGAATGTATCTCCAGTGAGTACGATTTCTACGAATTCTTTTCCAAACATCCGAACTTGTTCTATTTTTTGTTTCGGGGTGGTTGTGGGCATATAAATTACCCCTTTTATTTGTAGGTTTTGACAAGAAAAAGCTACTCCTTGAGCATGATTGCCGGCACTGGCACAGACGACACCTTTGGCCAGTTGCTCTTTACTTAAACTTTTTATTTTATTGAATGCTCCACGAATTTTATAAGAGCGAACGATTTGCAGATCTTCTCGTTTTAGCAATACATTGGCTTCATACCTATTGGATAGGTTCATGTTACGCATGAGAGGTGTGGAGCTTATGATGGAATTTAGCGTCAATTTGGCTTGTGCTATGTCCTTTAAAGCCGGAAAATAACTCATTATAATTTGATTTTCAGAATGGGAAACAGATCATTTCGTATCTAACGAAATGATCTGTTTCCCAAATTCTTAGGTTAAAGATTTATTTTGATCTTTCGGGCCGCAGATTTCTAACGGTTACACCTGCCTGCCACATTTCACTTTCTCGTAATTCTTTCAATTCTTGATTTAGTTTTTCACGGTAATCCGGTTGGCTGTTAGAATCGATAGAACGTTGAGCTTCGTTACCACATGCTACTTCTGCATAAAGTTCCTTAAATACAGGGAGTGATGCATCACGGAATTTTTTCCACCAGTCCAGAGCACCTCGTTGAGCGGTAGTAGAGCAGTTAGCATACATCCAATCCATACCGTTTTCTCCAACTAATGGCATTAAACTTTGGGTTAATTCTTCTATGGTTTCGTTGAATGCTTCAGAAGGGGTATGTCCATTTTCACGCAATACTTGATATTGAGCAGCGAAAATACCTTGGATAGCTCCCATTAAAGTACCTCTTTCTCCCGTAAGATCGGAATATACTTCACGTTGGAATGTAGTTTCAAACAAATATCCGGAACCTACACCAATACCCAATGAAATAACGCGGTCATAAGCACGTCCGGTAGCATCTTGATGAATAGCGAAACTTGAATTTAACCCTCTTCCTTCCAGGAACAGACGACGTAGAGAAGTTCCTGAACCTTTAGGTGCAATTAAGATAACGTCTATATCAGCAGGAGGAATAATACCAGTACGTTCTTTATAAGTGATGCCGAATCCATGAGAGAAATAAAGAGCTTTTCCCGGAGTCAGATGTTTTTTTACCTTATCCCACATGGAAATTTGTCCTGCATCAGACAATAAGTATTGAATAATAGTCGCTTTAGCGCAGGCTTCTTCAATGTCAAATAATGTTTTTCCTTCTACCCAGCCGTCAGCAACAGCTTTGTCCCAAGATTTGGAATTTTTTCTTTGGCCTACGATTACGTTGAATCCGTTATCGCGTAAGTTTAATGATTGTCCTGGACCTTGAACACCATAACCGATAACAGCTATTGTTTCATCTTTCAGAGTTTCTAAAGCTTTGGTTAAAGGGTATTCAGCGCGGGTTACAACATTTTCAATTACACCGCCAAAATTTAATTGTGCCATAATAATTTAAAATTTTATTATATAAAATGATTTAATTTTTCTTCAATAGATTCTCTATGCATGACTACTCCGGAACGAGAGAATTGTTCCAAAGAGCCGGTAGAGGAGAGTTCTTCCCGTAATCGTTCGATTTCTTCTCTGGAACCTGTCATTTCCACAACGATATATTCGCTGGACATTTCAATAATACGGGCATTATTGTTTTGAGTAATGACCTCTAAAGAGTGGTTGTCGGAAAAAGCTTTGTTGGAAATTTTATACAATGCCATTTCCTGAGTAATCAATTCGTCTGCCGTTCTGTATTCTGCTTCCAGTACTTCGATGATTTTACGAATCTGTTTGACTACCTTTTCCATAATATCTTGAGAAGAGAAAGCAGCGATAATGAACATACTGATTCCTTTAATGGATGATTCGCTGACGCGCAGACTTTCAATATTGATTTTCCTACGTAAATAGATGGCGGTAATACGATTCAGTACACCTATTTGATTTTCGGAAAATACGGTGACAATATATTCTTTCTTTTCCATTTTATTCGTTGTATAACAGGTTAGAAATGGATGCCCCGGCAGGTACCATGGGGAATACGTTATCTTCTCTTTCTACGGCAATAGCTAAGATATGAGCTTTGTCATTTTCTATCATTCGTCTGATAGCAGGTTGTAAGTCTTCCCGTTTTATAACGGTTTCGGATTGAATACCGTAGGCTTGAGCTATTAAGTTGAAGTTCGGGTTTTCCAATTCGGTGAAAGAGTACCGCTTATTGAAAAATAATTGTTGCCATTGACGTACCATTCCTAAAAAGCTGTTGTCCAATATAACAATTTTTACAGGAATATGATTTTGCATAATTGTTCCCAACTCTTGCATGGTCATTTGAAATCCTCCGTCACCTAAGACAGCGATTACTTCTCTGTTGGGAACCCCCATTTTAGCTCCAATAGCTGCGGGGAGCCCGAATCCCATGGTCCCCAATCCCCCTGAAGTGATAAAACTTCGGGTAGTGGTAAACTTAGAATATCGGGAACTGAACATTTGTTGTTGTCCTACGTCTGTAACAATAACGGCATTACCCGCTGATGCTTCGGCAATACGATTAATGACTTCTCCCATTCTTATTGGTCCCGATTCCGGAAATAAATTGGGTTTTATCACGGAGTCGTATTCTTCCTGATATTTTTCTTTAGCAAATTCTAACCATGACTTACGCTCTTTTCGTTTAATTAATCCGCTTAGAGCGGTCAATGCTTCTTTGGCATCAGCTAATAGAGCAACATCTGCTTTAATAACTTTATCTATTTCTGCCGCATCTATTTCGATGTGTATGATTTTTGCTTTAGGGGCGTAAGCGCTTGTATCTCCTGTTACACGATCACTGAATCGCATTCCGACAGCAATAAGCAAGTCGCTTTCCTGTGTCATTGCATTGGGAGCAATATTTCCGTGCATCCCCAATTTACCTACATATAAAGGATGATTGTTGGGTATGGCAGAAAGTCCCATTAAAGTAGAAGCTACAGGAATATTCCCTTTTTCAGCGAATTCTATCAAGGCTTTTTCTGCTCCTGATAATTTGACTCCTTGTCCAGCAAGGATTAATGGTTTTTCTGCAAGGTTAATCAATTCCGTGGCTTCCCGAACTTTCTTTCGGTCTAAAATAGGCGACGGTGAATAGCATCTTAAAGAAGAACAAGGTTCATATTCAAAATCAAATATCTCTGTCTGAGCATTTTTAGTAAAATCAATGACAACAGGTCCTGGTCTCCCTGATCGGGCAATGTAGAACGCTTTTGCTAATGCTGCAGGAATTTCTTTGGCAGAGGTTACCTGGTAGTTCCATTTGGTAATAGGCATCGTAATACTAATGATATCCGCTTCCTGAAAAGCGTCGCTACCTAATTGGGTGGAAGCTACTTGTCCTGTAATGCAAACCAGCGGAGTGGAGTCAAGCATTGCATCGGCAATCCCGGTTAACAAGTTTGTGGCTCCTGGTCCGGAAGTTGCCAAACATACGCCGGTTTTCCCTGTTGCCCGTGCATAACCTTGTGCTGCATGAACAGCCCCTTGTTCATGCCGAGTCAATATATGGTTAATTCTATCTGTATAACTATACAGTTCATCATAAATAGGTATTACCGAACCTCCGGGATATCCGAAGATGGTATCTACATTTTCTGCAATAAGTGATAGCAGGAGTGCTTCTGCTCCCTTAATATGATTTCGTTTTGTCATGATTGTCCGTTTTGTAAATTACTCAACGAGTCTGATACCGCCTTTGTCAGCTGAAGATACCATTGAGGCATAGGCCCGGAGCGCTTTACTTACGGCTCGTTGTCTTTTTTCGGGAGTAAATGCTGCGGTGCCTTTCTTCAGCATACGGACTCGGCGAGCCTCCAATTCCTCATCACTGATTTGCAGATGAATGGTACGGGCTGGGATATCAATAACTATTTTATCACCGTTTTCAATCAATCCTACTGCTCCTTCTGCTGCTGCTTCCGGAGAAATATGCCCGATAGAAAGTCCTGATGTTCCTCCGGAGAAACGTCCATCAGTAATCAAAGCACATTGTTTATCTAATTTAACAGATTTTAAATAAGATGTGGGATATAACATTTCCTGCATTCCGGGACCTCCTTTAGGCCCTTCATAACGGATAACCACTACATCTCCTGCTCGTACGCTACCATCTAAAATGCCTGTGCAAGCTTCTTCCTGAGAATCGAAAACGACGGCACGTCCTTCAAAATGCAAGATTGAAGCATCTACACCAGCTGTTTTTACAATGCAGCCTTTTTCTGCAATATTTCCATACAATACAGCCAATCCTCCATCTTTTGTATAGGCATGTGCTATATCACGTATGCAACCATTAACCCTGTCGATATCTGCTTCTTTATAATAATTGTCCTGAGAACCTAATTTCAGATTTTTAACTCCACAAGGAGCAGACAAGTATTTGGTTTTCGCTTCCGGAGTTACGGAAGGACTCAATATATCGTGAGTATTGATGATTGTTTCCAACGAATCGGAGTCCACGCGATATACGGAAGTGTCAATTAATCCCTTCCTGTTCAGTTCTCCCAGAATTCCCATGATTCCTCCAGCCCGGTTTACATCTTCTATATGATAATGATAAGAAGGAGCTACCTTGCAAATTACTGGAATACGTCGGGATAACGTATCGATATCTTTCATGGTGAAATCCACTTCGGCTTCGTTGGCTATTGCCAATAAGTGGAGAACGGTATTGGTTGATCCTCCCATTGCTATATCTAAACTCATAGCATTCATAAATGCTGCTTTTGTTGCAATGGAACGAGGCAATACTTTGTCGTTGTCGTTATAATAATAGTCAAAAGTATTTTTTACAATTAGTTTGGCAGCGTCGTGAAATAATTTTTCCCGATTTTTATGAGTGGCTAAAATTGTTCCGTTTCCGGGTAATGCCAACCCCAAAGCTTCATTCAAACAGTTCATGGAATTTGCCGTGAACATTCCTGAACAGGAACCACAGGTGGGACATGCCATTTGTTCTGCTTTAGCCAAGAAGTCGTCGCTTACCGTTTCATCAGCTCCCATGACCATCGCATCAATCAAATCGAGTTTCTTATCTCCTACTACTCCTGCTTCCATAGGCCCTCCGGATACGAATACGGCAGGAATATTCAACCGCATTGCAGCCATGAGCATTCCTGGAGTTATTTTGTCGCAGTTGGAAATACATATCATGGCATCAGCTTTATGGGCATTGCACATGTATTCAACGCTGTCCGCAATCAAGTCTCGAGAAGGAAGCGAGTATAACATTCCGTTGTGTCCCATCGCAATACCGTCATCTATAGCAATTGTATTGAATTCGGCAGCGAAACAACCTTCTTCCTCAATCCATGCTTTTACTTTCTGTCCTATTTCGTGAAGGTGTGCGTGTCCTGGTACAAACTGTGTAAATGAATTGACAATGGCAATAACCGGTTTCCCGATTTGTTCTTCTTTCATTCCATTTGCTCTCCATAGGCTTCTTGCCCCGGACATTTTTCTTCCCAGCGTTGCTACGCTACTTCTCAAAGGTTTCATCTATTATCTAAATATCAAAAATTACCAAAATATACTACAAAACACACCGTTTATAAAACTTGAGTGTGTCTGCTTTTTATCGAAAATTATGCGAAGATAGTCATATTATTTTATATGAGATAATGCAGTGAAAGGTAAATATGATGTTCATATGTTATTTTATGTTTTTATATATTTGATTATTAGTTTTTTGAAATATTTTTATGTATTATGTTCAATTAAAAAAATATAGGTGTGGTTTTATAAAGGGAGAAAGGATATTTTTCTTTTATCATATAAAGGCCGTACCTTTGTTTTCAAATAAATGAAGGTTAAAACAGACAAATTTAATCAATTTATGATAAAACAAGAGTATATTCCATTTGTTGATGCATTGATTGATCTTTGCATCCGGGAAGATATTGGGGATGGAGATCATTCTTCTTTATCGAGTATTCCGTTGGAGGAAACGGGGAAAATGCGTTTATTGGTAAAACAGGCAGGAGTTCTGGCTGGTATGGAGATCGCAGAACGGGTGTTTAAGACCTTGGATGCCGCAGTTGTATTTACTCCTTTATTATCGGATGGGTGTCGGGTACAGCCGGGCGATATGGCCTTTATAGTAGAAGGACGTTTGATTACTTTATTGCAATCGGAACGTATTGTGTTGAATATTATGCAGCGTATGAGTGGAGTGGCAACTCAAACGTCGGTATATGTCGATCGGTTGCAGGGGTTGAAAACGAAAGTGTTGGATACCCGTAAGACAACTCCGGGGATGCGGGTATTGGATAAGATGGCAGTTAAGATAGGAGGGGGAGAAAATCATCGGATGGGGTTGTTTGATATGGTTATTTTAAAGGATAATCACATTGATTTTGCGGGAGGCATTACTCAGGCGGTAGAACAATGTAAAAGGTATCTTCAACAGAAAGGGAAGAAAATACCTATTGAAGTAGAGGTGCGTTCCCTGAAAGATGTGGAAGAGGTATTGTCTTTGGAAGGCGTAGATAGGATTATGTTGGATAATTTTTCGTTATCATCTACTAAAGAAGCAGTAGCATTGATTGCAGGTCGGATAGAAATAGAATCTTCAGGAGGGATAACATTGGATAATTTGCGGGATTATGCGGAATGTGGCGTAGATTATATTTCGGTAGGGGCATTGACCCATCAGATTAAGAGTCTGGACTTGAGTTTGAAAGCTGTAATAGAATAATTAATAAAAGCAAAAGATATAATGAAGAAATTGATATGTGTTGCTTTGGCAACGATTTCCATAGTTTCGTTATCCGCTCAGAAAAAGTTTACTTACGACGATTTGTCAAGAGGATTGTTTTATGCTCGGTCTGTATATGGTGTTCGTTCGATGAATGACGGGGAACATTATACGACAAGTCAAGGAGGCATGATTTTAAAAAACAGTTATGCTACGGGAGAAGTAACAGATACACTAGTAAATGTAGAGAAACTATCTCCGAAAATAAATTTTTCCAATTATGAATTTTCGAGCGATGAGAAAAAAATATTGTTTACTACACATGTAAAACCTATTTATCGACATTCTTTTACGGCTGATTATTGGATATATGATTTGGAGACCAATCGGTTAACTCCTTTGTCGGAACGAGGAGCGCAACAGGTGGCACAGTTGTCTCCGGATGGTCGGAAAGCAGCTTTTGTTCGGGATAATAATTTGTTTTGGGTTGATTTAACAACGGGAAAAGAGACGCAAATTACGACGGATGGACGGTTTAATTATGTGTTAAACGGTATTCCCGATTGGGTTTATGAAGAGGAATACAGTTTTTCTCGAGCTTATGAATGGTCTCCTTCTTCTGATAAGATAGCTTTTTATCGTACCGATGAAGAACGGGTTAAGGAATATAATATGAATCGATTTGACCATCAGTTGTATCCGGAGGTATATAAATTTAAATATCCGAAAGCAGGAGAAGAAAATTCCATAGTGACTATTCATGTCTATTCTTTAGAGGATGGGAAAACGGTCCTGATGGATACGGGAGAAGAAACCGATCAATATATTCCTCGGATTAAATGGACTGCTTCATCGGCGGAGTTGGCTATTTTCCGATTGAATCGTCATCAAAATAATTTTGATTTATTATTGGCAGATTCCGAAACAGGAGTGTCTCGTATTGTGTATAACGAAAAGAATGAACGCTATGTAGAACGTATAGATTACGAGACTGTAACTTTTCTTCCGGATGGAGAACGTTATATCGTGAAAAGTGAAAAAGATGGTTACATGCATCTTTATTTGTATAGCTTTGAAAAAGGGGAGCTAAACCGTATCACATCCGGACCTTGGGATGTGACTTCCATATTGGGTTTGAATGCTGCCGGAGATCGGGTTTATTTCATGTCATGCGAAACATCTCCGTTGAAACGTAATTTATATAGTGTGAAGTTAAACGGAAAAGATAAGAAACGATTGACTGAAGGAGAAGGGACTTATTCTATTGCTCCAAGCAAAGGATTTAAATATTTTATCAGTTATTTTTCTTCTGCTACCACTCCCAATATTGTGACATTGCATAAGTCCGATGGAAGTGTGGTACGGGTATTGGAGGATAATGCGGAGTTGCGGGCTCGTATCGCAGAATATCAGGTCCCTGTAAAAGAGTTTTTTACATTTACAACTTCAGAAGGAATAGAATTGAATGGGTATATGATTAAGCCTAACGGATTTGATTCTACTCGTCGTTATCCTGTCTTTATGACGCAATATAGCGGTCCTGGTTCACAATCTGTTTCCGATAGTTGGGGAATAGGATGGGAATCTGCCTTGGTTCAGGAAGGATATATTGTAGCTTGTGTTGATGGTCGAGGTACAGGTTTTCGCGGAGAAGATTTTAAAAAATGTACCTATAAAAATTTGGGGGATTTAGAAGTAAAAGATCAAATAGAAGCAGCCCGCTATTTAGGTTCTTTGAGTTATGTTGATGCTTCCCGCATTGGTATTTATGGGTGGAGCTATGGTGGTTTTATGGCTTTGGGGTGTATTTTAAAAGGGAATGATGTGTTTAAAATGGCTATTTCCGTAGCTCCTGTAACTTCCTGGCGTTATTATGACACTATTTATACTGAGTTATATAATGGATTACCTCAGGAGAATCCGGAGGGATATGACAACAATTCTCCGATTCATTTTGCCGACAGATTGAAGGGTAAGTTGTTGATAGCGCATGGAACGGGAGATGATAATGTACATATTCAAAATACTTATGAAATGGTATCTGCTTTGACGCGAAATAATAAGTCGTTTGACTTGATGATTTATCCTGATCAAAATCATGGCATGGGAAGCGGTCGCAACCATTTAATGCATAAATGTATTGAATATGTAAAAGCGAATTTATAGCCATAGAATTCAATTCGCTGTCATTTTTTTGTCATTTGATTATGACAAAATGTCGTTATGCGGACCTTTTTTATGGCATAATAACTGACAAAAACGACAAAAACAGATTTGGCATAATAAGTGTTGAATCTGTTTTGTCGTTTTGAAATATAGAGTCGAGCGACAAATAAGAACGTATAATTAATTATTAGTATAACCAAAAGGTTCGTTAAAAGGACGGACATAAAAAACAAATTTGAATTATGAATATTAAACCATTGGCAGACAGAGTTCTGATTGAACCGAAAGCAGCAGAAGAAAAAACGGCAGGTGGATTGATTATTCCTGATACAGCCAAAGAAAAACCATTAGAAGGGGTAGTGATAGCTGTTGGTAACGGTACGAAAGATACGACTATGGAAGTCAAAGTGGGGGATAACGTCTTGTATGGAAAATATGCAGGTACGGAAATCACCTACGAAGGAAAAGAATATATGATTATGCGTCAGAGTGATATTCTGGCAATATTATAATTATCATCATTGGCAATAAATTATTAAGGAAATAAAAAAATGGCAAAAGATATTAAATTCAATACGGAAGCCCGCGAAGGATTGAAAAAAGGGGTAGATATTTTGGCAGATGCAGTGAAAGTAACGCTGGGTCCTAAAGGTAGAAATGTCGTTATAGAAAAGAAATTTGGTGGTCCTCATATTACCAAAGATGGTGTTACGGTAGCCAAGGAAATAGAATTGGAAGATGTGTTTGCCAACACAGGTGCTCAAATGGTTAAAGAAGTAGCTTCTAAGACAGCAGATGATGCTGGAGATGGAACGACAACAGCAACGGTTTTGGCACAGTCCATTATTAGCGTAGGAATTAAGAATGTGACAGCAGGGGCCAATCCTATGGATTTGAAACGTGGTATTGATCGTGCTGTTGCAACAGTGGTTGAATCGTTGCGTTCTCAAAGTCAGGAAGTAGGCGATGATATTAACAAGGTAGAACAAGTTGCTACGATTTCTGCAAATAACGATAGTTTCATTGGTAAGTTAATTGCAGAAGCAATGGGTAAAGTAAAGAAAGAAGGGGTTATTACGGTAGAAGAAGCCAAAGGAACCGATACTCATGTTGATGTAGTAGAAGGTATGCAATTTGACCGTGGTTATTTGTCTCCTTATTTCATTACCGATCCTGAAAAAATGGAAACGGTATTGGAAAAACCGTATATCTTGATTACAGATAAGAAAATTTCTACAATGAAGGAGTTGCTTCCTGTATTGGAACCAGTAGCTCAATCAGGTCGTGCCTTGTTGATTATTTCTGAAGATATTGATGGAGAAGCATTGACAACTTTGGTGGTTAATAAATTGCGTGGTACTTTGAAGATTGCAGCAGTCAAGGCTCCTGGTTTCGGAGACAGAAGAAAAGAAATGTTGCAAGATATTGCCATTTTGACAGGAGGTACTGTAATTAGCGAAGAAACCGGTTTGTCTTTGGCTCAAGCAACTATAGATATGTTGGGTAGTGCGGAAAAAGTAACTTTGAATAAAGAAAACACTACGATTGTAGATGGTGCTGGAGATAAATCAGCCATTAGTACTCGTGTAAAACAAATCCGCGAACTGATTGAAAATACCACTTCTGATTATGACCGTGAAAAATTGCAGGAACGTTTGGCTAAATTAGCCGGAGGAGTTGCTGTCCTTTATGTAGGTGCTGCCACGGAAGTTGAAATGAAAGAAAAGAAAGACCGTGTGGACGATGCTTTGGCCGCTACTCGTGCAGCTGTTGAAGAAGGTATCGTACCAGGTGGTGGTGTTGCTTATATTCGTGCAATTGATGCATTGGAAAAATTGAAGAGCGACAATGATGATGAAATGACTGGTATTTTAATTGTAAAACGTGCTATTGAAGAACCTTTGCGTCAGATTGTAACCAATGCTGGAGGTGAAGGCTCTGTTGTGGTTCAGAAAGTACGTGAAGGAAAGGGTGACTTTGGGTATAATGCACGGAATGACAAATATGAAAATATGTTTGCTACCGGTATTATCGATCCGACAAAAGTGGCTCGTGTAGCGTTGGAAAATGCAGCATCAGTAGCTTCTATGTTCTTGACAACCGAATGTGTGTTGGTAGAACAAAAAGAAGAAAATCCTGCTCCTGCTATGGCACCAGGTATGGGTGGCATGGGCGGTATGATGTAGAATTAAAGTCATATCAATAAAAAAAAGAGATGCATGATTTAATCAGGCATCTCTTTTTTTTATTGATAATGTCTAGTCCTGAAATAGCGTTACAACAAAAAGAAGTAACAATATGGAAAAGACAGAAACAAAGTACGTTAAACGTACACAAA
>CASFOM010000052.1 GCA_949296295.1 uncultured Alistipes sp.
AGAAACGTATGCACTAACTCACGCGCAAACTCTTTCTTTGAATTCTCCTGTGTGATATTTTCCACAAATTGTCGCCAATCCGCTGTCTTATCATAACTTTTAGGTTTTCCCAAACCCGAAGAAGATATCGCCTCGGAATACTCGTAAGTAGTACCCGCAGGCTGTTGTCCGGCAGGCGGTTGCTGCAACTCTTCATCATACCTCTGAAGAGCAACCAGCTTCTTCAAGGCAATAAATGCCGCTTCCCTGTATTTGCTTCTATCCATATTTATCTGCGCAACAGACTGACTGTCTAAACCTTCACTCCAAACCGTCAATGGCAAAACAGGATGACAAACAGCCTTGATTTTTTCCTTTACCCCTTTATCCGCTACAACAACATGATTAGGGAACTGCACATTCAATTTATCATCTTCATTATAACGATACGAATAAATTTCATCTGCCGCATTATTAAGTCGATCAACATGGTCTGATATCTCATTAACCATATTTGGATCTATATTCGCAGGGATATTCTGTTTCATATCAATATGTACAGGAACTATATTCTTCTGAGCATCGTCAAACACTTTCTTCGCATCAGGAAGGTTCGTCTGTTCCAAAAAAGTATCCAAATCACGGCGAGCTGTCAGAAAAGCATGGGACTGTTCATAAACCTCTTTAGCAGCCATCACATTTATACTCATCAACTGATAGTTATCGAATAGCTGTTGAATCCCTGATATGATGGTGTTCATTTCCCTCGGCAACTGTGCCGGATGGAATTGCTGATCAGCCGGTAACCGAACATTGTACGCACTAGATAGAGAATTATAACTGAGTGACGTCACCTTATCAAAATGCGTTATTTTACGACGACCTATGATTTCTGCATTTCCTTTCCCCGCTTCAATACACAAATAACGTTTCGAGGAAAGGCGTAAGGTTCCCGCAATAGGGCGCAAAAAGGATTCCCATATCGTCCGTATCGGGGACATATCTATCAAGGTAAACTTACCAACCAAAGTAGAGGCAATTGGATTTCCAAACTTTTCCAAACTCCGGGGATAATAGTTCCTGTTGCCCCCGGAACGAAGCGTTAAGTTATTCCCCGCCACGATATCGATATTCTTACCCTCTATCTTCACGTTTCCGTTCGGGGCACTGATGCTAATTCCCGTAAAGGCATGGAGATTCACCTTCCCCAACGGAGAGTCAATAGATATAGAACGCTTGTCGGAAGACATCGAGATAGAGTAAAGACCGTATTCATCCGTAAGCTCTATACCTCCGGTCGCTTTTTGCAAACCTTCACCCGGTATATCCCATTTCAGGGTGGGGATAAATTTCGATAATGTTCCCCAAACAGGGACAAAGGATTTTGCCACATTCGTACTCCCTCCGCCATCCGAGAAGATAATGGAATGACCGTTTACCGATGACAATATACGCGTTCCGCTCCCTTTGTTCGGATAAGGGACCAACCGCTCCGAAGAGAAAAGCATTCCCTCAACATACGGCTTCTCGATATTCCCATGTTCATAATTAATCATTGCCTCATCTCCCTTCTCCGGAAGAAATTTGAAACCGCTTTCTTTCGACGCCATATGAACGGATATCCGTATCCACGGAGAAGGATCGTCCTTCTCCTTCTGCCAGGGATAACGAATCCGTACACGCCCCATCTTCAACGGATCGCTATTATCCGTAATGAGCGCACGCTGGGCCCTCGACAATCGAATAGGAGGGACAGGGGCTGAAGGAGGATAGACCTTATCTTTCTTTGCTATGGCTTCCAACGTCATCCACTCTCCCGACACCTGAACGGTCTTGCCTCCTTCCGTTTTCGTCTGAACAGAAACACTGTTCTCTATCTTGACCACGATATAACACTCTTTCTCGTTCCCGAAATGAATCAAACTTCCCAACAAGAGGTTATCCGAACCGTTTTCTATAACAACCCGAATCCGGGATTGTTCCGAGGCGGCAATTCCTTGCTGAATATTCTCATAAAAATTCAAATCAAACGCAATGGCATTATCGGCATTCGGAGCTGAGGTGTACAGGTAAATACCCTTTTTATATTTTCTTTCCTCCTCGTAATTTTTTTTAGTAGAAAAATAGGACTTCTCATATTTATTATTGGTCGAGAGAGACGATATCTTGCTGGAAGCGGAGGTCTCTGCTATATTCAGGGCCAACGTTGAGAGCATATCACTCAGGTTCTTCTCCGATAACGCCTCTGAAACCGTACTAATCCAGAATGCTCCTGACAACGCATCCTCCCAGTTCGAATATTCATCCTTGGGAGGAAGAAGATTCTGATATTCATCCGAAGCCAAAACGGAATCTCGCTCAACCTTCGATGTTGTCTTGGTATTCAGTGTCTTGCTCTGCATATAGTCATGATGGACCTCTCCTATCGAACCCGCATTCCAGGCCGTAGTCTGACCATACGTATAGGTCAGGGAAGTAAAGGTGCTCAAATGGATTGATTGAGAGGGGGCTGACCACCCTATATTAAGTTTCCCTCCCTCATAATACAAGAACTCACCGCAACGGTTGGTCACACGAACCAAAAAGTCAAAAAAACTCTCATTATACTGTACCAAATAGGGTTGGATGAATTCATACGTTTTCGACTCCTTTTGCTTCGTCTCCGGATTCTCTTCCATATTGGTAAATTCCAGATATTGAAGATTTTTATTCAACAGTTTCTTCAAGTCTTCTTGTTTGGCAAACAGAGAAACCGCATCGGGCCACGCAGACGGATTATTCACGATATCCGTAATAAATTTCTTGCCCGTATAAGCCTTGCAATATTTGTCCAATGTCAGGTATTTATCCGGACTGTACGCTTCTACTATCATTTCCAATGTTTTGGATGCACCTGATTTTTGAGCCATCTGAACATGGAAAACAAAATATTTTTCCGCTACATGAACGGTTTGCTCTTCAACCATTTTATCCAGTTGAACCATACTCGATTTGAAACTCTCGTACAAATCGCTTATTACCGGACCTTGCTCGGTAGTCCAACTTAATAAAAGCGTAACCTGAATTTTTCCGGGATGGTAAACCTCTTTCGCATAATGAAAAGAAC
>CASFOM010000053.1 GCA_949296295.1 uncultured Alistipes sp.
AATCATTTATCCGTTCGTACCGTATCGGGCAGCTGGTTTGCTTTGGATGCAGCGTCACTGCTTGCTACGTCACCCTGTCGTATGGTCTCTCCGCAACAGGAGTTGTTTTTACTTTCCTCCACCTCTGTTCCGGCTCTTATCCATGGAGAGAAGGGAACCTTGTTACAGCCGTGTCATTTGCAACTGATGAATTGGGGTGCTTCCCGTACTGTTTCTTTACGTTGTGGCGATTCCTCCTGTGGCTCTTTCCCTTTGCAACCGGGACTGAATGAGATAGAAGCGGGTATCCCGGAAACATATAGCGGGAAAACGGTCTCTTTGGAAGTCAGCTCTTCCGGAACATCTCCTCTGACGACGCAGATTACCCTTCCGGAAGTTTCCCGTTGGACGATTTATTTGGTTCAACATACCCATACGGATATCGGTTATACCAAACCTCAGACGGAAATACTGACGGAACATTTGCGATATATTGATTATGCATTGGATTATTGTGCCCGAACGGAAAATTATCCGGATGATGCACGTTTCCGGTGGACTTGTGAGTCGTCGTGGGCGGTACGGGAATGGTTACGTATCCGTCCCAAATCACAGACAGATAAATTTCTCCGTTATGTACGAGAAGGTCGGATAGAAGTGACAGCCATGTTTTTCAATATGTCGGAATTGTCAGGAGAAGGAAATTACAAGACTTTTTTGGCTCCTCTTCGGGAATTCCATTCCTTGGGTATTCCTGTGACTACGGCGATGCAAAACGATGTGAATGGGGTAGCATGGTGTTTGGCCGATTATCTCCCTGCTTTGGGAGTCAAATACCTGACCATTGGTTCAAATAGTCATCGAGCCTTGATTCCTTTTGAACGTCCTACCGTTTATCGGTGGGAATCACCTTCGGGCAATTCCCTGATTGCTTTCCGGGCCGATCATTACAATACGGCTAATTTCTGGGGGATAGACCGAGGAGATATGGCAGGCGTTGAGAAGGGTGTTTTTTCTTATATTCGTCAGTTGAAAGAACATGACTATCCGTTTCCATGCGTAGCCGTACAGTATTCGGGTTATTTCACAGATAATTCTCCTCCCTCCGTCCGAGAGTGTGATTTGATACGCAGCTGGAATGAAAAATATGCTTGGCCAAAATTGCGAAGTGCTTTGGCAAAAGAATTTTTGGATACCGTAAGTCACCGTTATTCCGATAGCCTTCCGGTCTATCGGGCGGCCTATCCGGACTGGTGGACGGACGGTTTTGGGTCCGCAGCCCGAGAGACAGCCGCATCGCGTTCTACGCAGGCTGATATGCAGACGATAGAAGGATTGTTGTCCATGTCGGTATTGAGTGGTCATACCCTCCCTACAGGTACAGGGGATGAATTGGATCGTATTCGGGAGCGGTTGTTGTTTTATGACGAGCATACGTTTGGTGCAGCAGAAAGTATTTGGGATCCGTTGAGTGAGAACAGTCAGGTTCAATGGGCTGAGAAGGGTTCTTATGTATGGGAAGGTCTCAAGAGTGCGCAAATGCTTTATGAGACCTCGGCAGGTCTTTTACAGGGAGATTTGTATCGTTCGGAACATCCTACCCTTACTTTTTTCAATCCTTTATCATGGCGTCGTTCGGCTTTGTCGGAAGTGTATATTGATTATGAGTTGGTCCCTCGTGATCGTGCCTTTCGTTTGGTGGATGCACAAGGTCACACGCTTTCCGTACAAGCTACCCGTTCGCGTTCAGAAGGTCGTTATTATGCAGTATATGCGGAGGATATTCCTGCTATGGGGTATAAGACCTATGAAATTGTTTTGGATACAGGTCGTGTTCAAGAGGTGCATCCTTTGCCTGTTGAAAGCCGAGGTTATACGATAGAGAACGATTTTTATCGTCTTACGTTTGATCCTTCCAAAGGAACATTGTCTCATGTTTTTGATAAGTCTTTGGGAGAGGATTTGGTGGATTCTGAAGAGCCGTGGCAATTGGGCGGTTTTATTTATGAGTCATTGGAAGGCGACCGGCACCAGATGGAACGTTATCGTTTTGACCATTATAAGCGTTCCGGTCTAACCGATGTCTCTCTTGTCTCGGCCGATTCAGGAGCTTTGTGGCAAAGTGTACGTTTTCGGGGTATTTCAAAGGGATGCGACAGCACTTATGGGGTTCAGGTGGAAGTGCGCTTGTACCACCATCGGAAACAAGTCGAGTGGGTTTTTGAAACGCGTCGTTTACCGGAGAGTGCCCCTTCGGGGTTGTATGTAGCTTTCCCTTTCGCTCTGGAATCGGGGAAATTGTCTTTTGATGTTCCCGGCGGTGTTGTTCGTTCAGGGGAAAATCAATTGCCCAATACAGCTTCTGCGTGGAATACCGTTCAGAATTTTGTATCGGTTCGTAATGACCGCAGCCAGATAGTGTTGGGTTGTGATGTCGTACCTCTTTTTATGATGGGAGAGTTATTGACCGAGCCTTATCGACAACCGAGACATTATACCCGGCCTCATGTCTATTCATGGGTGATGAATAATTATTGGACGACAAATTTCCGGGCTTATCAGGAAGGAGCGTTGAAATGGCGTTACTATCTGACCTCATCAGAGGATGTATCAGGACATGCGGCCACTCGTTTTGGATGGGGAAACCGGATACCTCTTTATGCTCGTGTTTTGCCTGCGGGGAAGGATAATGGACAGGCTCGGGAACGTTCCTTTTTCCATATTCCTTCGGAACATTTGTTGATGACTTCCTGTCAACCGTCGGAACATGAAGGTTATGTCTTACTGAATATCCGGGAGACGGATGGGGTTTCCTGTGAGTTGATTATAGAAGACGGTTCGGGACACCCTTTGAAGTTTGAGTGTACGGATGCCTTGGATAGCTCAACGACAGAGGTTGTAAAGTCGTTGAAAATGAAGCCGTATGAAAATGTTTTTGTTCGGTTGCGCTTATAGGAGGAGGGGAAATACATAGAATAGAAAAAGGACAAAACAGAATGATTTATCATTCCGTTATATTAAGAATTAACCTTTTGACTTATTATCCGTATTTTATTAATTATTATCTATGCAAAAGGAGAAAATCAAATTACCCGAACCTTGTATTGTTCGGGTAATTTGATTTTGATTTATACGGTAGAGTAAATATCTGTTGTTTTCGCAGTCTGTATTTTACTTATTCTGATAAATAGGCAACAGGCCGACCTCAAAAAGCTCTTTTGAGGTCGGCCTGTTTTTTCTCTCCATTTTAAAAAAATTCCAAACGGGAATGAAAGGATAAAGCCTTTTTACATTGCAGATTTTTTAGTCCTTCATGGTTTCTGGAGAGCCTTTATTGTAATCCCTTCTTTATCAGAAGTAATGATTATAGAATATTCACCTGACTGTTTTTCACTACTTCCAAATCGGCACAAAATGTTTCTCTATCCCCTCTTCCGTCGCAAATGGAGCGGTATATGGGTTCAATTTGTCGTTTTATTTTCCCCTCGAAGATAGGTTTCCCCTGATAGGTTACGATAATTTTTTTATTCATATCCACTACCTGGTCATTTAAGTGGAGAATCAATATTTGATTATCGTTTTGTTCTATGTTGATGGTATTGTCTTTTTTAGATACTATGGCTATGTTTCCTTCGTGAGTCATGTTTTTTCGTGTACCCAACCAGTAGAACCGTTCACTTAACACATCGTCCTGTACCCATACCACTTTATCCGGATATGGATTTCTTTGATATTGTGCCATCCAGGGCAGAGCGACAGTGTCTCTTCGTTCCATCCAGTGTCCGGTATCGGGATATATGGTTACGCTGTGTTTGTATCCATCGGGATCCTGTTGTTGCAGTTTGTTCAGTTTTTCTCCCCATTCCGCCGCCAAAGTATTTCTGTTGTAAGCAGCATCTTTTCCTCCCATGAAAATCATGAAAGGCAGATTTCTTAAGGGCAATGCGCTGGCATTTCCGGGGTGTCCGGCCATCATGGAAGCGGCAGCCCATCTGTCGGCCATTCGAGGAGCTAACTGATACAGTCCGTCCCCTCCTGCGGAGTATCCTAATATATATACTTTGTTGGGATTTACCTGATGATATCTGACAGCACATTCGATTACTTTGTCCAGGAATCCGTCCATATATTCCCGATGCCACATATTCCATTCATTCAAAGGGGAGCGAGGGACGAAGTAAAGCCCTTCTTTGGGAGTGTATAACACCTGTTGGTTTTTCCATTGTTGGTCGTTTAAGGGAGCGGGTGCGCCTCCGCCTCCGTGGAGTGAGATATATAGACTTCTTCCGTCTTCAGGCATTTCCCCGAATGTTTTGGTGACGAATTTCATTCGATACTCTCCATTTTTCAGTTCTCCGGCTTCCCATTCAGGTTTATATTCCTTGTCCACGATTTTCCCTCGTTCTTCCCAAAGCAGTTCCGCTATGGCTGCAGCTTCTGCCGCAGACAGTTTCTTTTTCATAAACGGTTGTGCCTTCAAATCTCCGCGAGTAGCCGTATCTTGTTGTACCCATTGTTGCACTTGCTTTACGGTAGGGCTGTTTTTTTGTTCTTTTTTTTCTGCTGCACCGGCAGTCAGCCATATTCCAGTGGCTATGGCCATCCAGACTAATTTCTTCATGATATTTGATTTTTACAATTGTCGTTTGGTTTTGTATTTTCGTTTTATCCGATTTGTTTTATTAACTTTTTAAAATCGGAATAAAATCAAAAATACGATACAAAGATAAAGAGTTTTGTTTATTTGACTATGTATTTTTCTTGATTTTTCTTTTTTCGGTTCCTTTTTGTCGTTTTTCTGTTGGGCGGATTGGTATGGTCAAAAACAGGGGTATTTCTGGGATTGCATCAACCATTTGTACAGGGAAATTTCTCTTTTCCCAGACCTCTCTTTCAATATATTTCCGCGTCTTGCCGTTATAAAGGTAGTATCCTTGTCTTCTGTTATGTTCTTGTAGAAATTCGGATTGATATGCTTACAGGAAAGTCGCCTGTATTCCCAAAATCCTGCGTCTTACTGATTATTAATACGACAAAGGGTTGCATCAGATTTTATTTTGACACAACCCTTTGTAGCGGTTATTTTGAAAATTATTTTATTTGGCTTTTCGTTTCCGTTCTGTTTCATCCAGGATGATTTTCCGGAGCCTCATGGCTTTAGGAGTTACTTCGACATATTCATCTTCCTGGATATATTCCAATGCTTCTTCCAGAGAGAAGATAACGGGCGGAGCAATGTTTACCTTGTCGTCGGATCCGCTGGCGCGCATATTGGTCAGCTTTTTCGATTTAGTGAGGTTGATGACCAAATCGTCAGCCCGCGTGTGTTCTCC
>CASFOM010000054.1 GCA_949296295.1 uncultured Alistipes sp.
AAATCGATACACAAATTTAACAGTACGCCGCTGTCTTTTCCCCCGGAAAAAGAAACATATACATAATCGAATTCCGAAAAGATATATTTCAATCTATCGGAAGCTAATTCAAATACATTTTGTTTCTTTATAGCCATTATCGTACCATTTTTATATATTTTTTCCAGACTGTTTTTTCATGGAATCCACATTGAACGAATGCCGAGAGATGGTTTGTTTTGGAAATAGCAATCCATTCATAACCGGTAAGGTTTAATATGGCGCATTGTATCAGGCGGGTAAGTAATTCAGGAGAGTCTTCCTTGACATAGTAATTATTGACAATGGCTTTTTCTTCTCTTTTTTCTACAGGGAGAAAACCAGTCACTGTTCCGTCTTCCAGTGCCACGAACCAGATATGATTACGGGTAGTTTTAAAAGGATAATTATTGTTTTGCCGTAATATTCTGGGACTCATAACCAAAGGAGCGACTAATTCGTAGAGTCTTTTATCTTGACCACCTATTCGTTCTATTTTAATCATCCTAATTTTATCGGCTTTTTATATGTTTATCTCTTACATTGTCCGTTTGAGTATGTCGGAATAATCATTATCAGTTGGTGTTGAAAAAAATAATACTACAAAGTTATAAAAATACAAATATTTTGGTGTTAAATTTTTATTTTATGATAGTGGCAACAATATGTCTTTTTGTAGCTTTATTTCTGAATTCGCAAAGATATATTCCTTGCCAAGTTCCTAAATTAAGTCTTTTTTGAGAGATAGGAATCAATAAAGAGACACCGGTTAAAGTGCTTTTTGCATGAGCGGGCATATCGTCGTTTCCTTCTATTGTATGAGAGTAATAGGGTTCATTTTCCCGTATTAAGTGGTCAAATACGGCAGTCATGTCTTCCTGTACATCGGGATCGGCATTTTCGTTTAAAGTTAAAGCTGCGGAGGTGTGTTTTAAAAATAAATGTAAAAGCCCGATTTCAGGTAAATTGGGTAATAATTGAGTAATTTCTTCGGTAATTAAATGGCACCCACGTTTTTTAGGGGATAATATGATTTCAGTTTGCAATATCATTTTTGTCGATTATTTTACATTATAGAATTATTTTATATAAGGAATGCAGTTACATTTTTTTATAGTATTGTTGAGCTGCTTGTTGGAGATGTCGAGCGATTCGATTTCGTAATAATCTGGGCCTTAATACTTTTACATGTTGAGCTAATTTTAATATTTCTTTTTCCAATTCTAAATTGAGGCATATGTGAAGAGATATGATTATTCCCTCTTCTCCTTCTTGCAATATTTTCTGAGAATGGTGTAGCGGATAACAGAGGATATAAGGTACAGTCTGTTTGTCTATTTGCAAGACTACGGTCTGTTTCTTTTGTTTAAGGACTCTGCTGACTCCGATAATTGCATCGAAATAGTGTTCCGGATTAAAGAAGGTATTTTCGATATAAGGTTGTCCGGTATCAGAGAAGAAAGCGGTAATCCTGTCTGTACGCCAGGTTTGTATTGTTTTGTTTTGATGGTTGTATCCGGTGACGAACCAGTGATTTTCATATTCTTTGAGGAGATAAGGGGATATTATAATGTGGTGCATGACTGATTTTCTAAAAGAGATATATCTGATGCAGATGGATTTTTTATTGACAATATGTTGGTATAATGCTTTAATCAGGGATGAATCAGAAGAATGAGAAGCCGTTTCGGGATATATTATTGGAGTTTCTTTTTCCGGATTATATGAGGTATATCCGGCCAATTGTTGCAACATGTCCGAAATAGCATTTAATTGAGGGAATATAGCTGATTTATTTAGTAATTTGAGGGTTTCAGTTAATAGGTTTAGATTTTCTTGAGAAAAGGGGAGTCTGTATATGCTGTAATTAGGTTGGCTGTAATAATAATATTTTTTCCCTGTAACAGATATGGGAGCATTAAGTCCTAATTTATTACTTCTCATGAGTTGGATATCGTATTGCAGCGTTCTTTTGGATACCCCATCTTTGGCACCTTCGCATTTGAGCAAGGCTTCGGAACAAGCTTTTACGAGGTCGTTCAAAGTCCATTTTCGGAGGCGGTTTTGAAGACATCGGTCAATGGTGATTAAACGTATAAGCAAATGTTTTGTTACAGGCATTTTTTTAATCTTAGTATAAATTACAAAAAAATAAAAATAAATACAAATGCGCAAATAGATTGCATGTATATTCTTCTATTTTTGATAAAACAAATTAAGTCAATATCCTTTTTGTAATTAATAAAATAGAGGATATCTCTCGATAAATTAAATAATTATGACCACACAATTTAATAAAAATAAAAATAGGAATACTATGGCGTTATTAACAGACGAACACATGGCTATTGAGGTCGGGTATCATAAACGCGATCTTGAAACGGAGTCACTTTTTTATCGGTTTGATTTTAAGTGGTTAGATAAACCAATCTTTTCCAGAGAAGTATTATGTCCTTGTTTTGCCCCAGATGGAAAAATTTGGGTAGGAGATTATTATCCTCAAGATTCATTGATTCCTTTTTTTGAGGAAGTTCTTTGTTGTGAAAAAGACCAAAGTCTGTTCAGTTGGGTGAATAGTGATTGGCCTCATTGGATGAATATTCATGTCCGTCGCTGTTTTGGTCGTCACGGCAATTATGCGGCATTTGATTTTGAATTGAACAGTACTCTTTTTTGTCCCCACGACAAACAATCTCGCGAATCTTATGCTTCTGTTCATGTGAAGCTGACCTTGGCAGATTTGGCTATTCAGCTTTTTATAGAGCAATTAAAGGAAGAATACCGTCAGTTTGACGAGTCTTATCGTATTTATCATGAGTTTTATATTGATTTTAACTATACGGGTAACGATGCCTGGGAGTTTTTCAGACATCATTTCAGACGTTATATGCAGAGTGAGCTGTATTATCTTAGTCGGGAGGTAACCCATCGACGCAAGGCTCCGACCAAACGATTTCGTTGCTATGTTTGGGGGAATGGTTTACGTCCGTGGCCTGGGGCCAATGGGGGTATTTGTACGGCAGAATTGCAACATGTTCGGGAAAAGTTGATACAGGAGTTTCCGACCGAGATAACAGATATCCAGTTTAGGACAATTAGTTCTTCCCAGACAGATGAATATGTTCCGGAAGTATGATTTATAACAATATTCAGGGGAAGTAAAATAGAGAAGTGTGGTCTTTCCCGTATTGTGTTAAAAAAAGGGGAGGTACCCAAGTCTTATGATTTTGGCATCTCCCCTCACCGTATCTCCGTTACAGGGAATTAAGATAAGTATGTAGTTTGCTTTTGACAAGATTTATACAGAGCAACTTCTTTGTTGTATGGTAATGAATTCAACACAGCAGTTTGTCCCCTATATATAATAAGATTGTTTATCTCAAGGTTTTTCCAAATATTCGGGGTGATGTAACAACCAGGCATGAGCATACGGGCAAGCAGCTTTCAAAGTCAATTTATTATCACGGGCATAATCAAAGGCCGTACGTACTAAAGAAGAGGCAATCCCTCTTCCTTCCAAGGGTTGAGGGACAATAGTATGAATAATATCAAATACGTCGTCGGTTCTAAGATACTCAACATAAGCGGTTAATCCTTCCATTTCTATTTCAAAACGGGAACGATTCGGATAATGGATGATGGAATAATTCATAATGATATTTTTTTATTTTAAATATAGTAAATTTACAAAAGAAGTACCAAAATATCTATTGCATTAATCTTTAAAATATTCAATAGAATGAAATGTAAACGGTTTGAATGAAAATAAGGTTCAGAGGAGAGAAACCGTTTTATTGATTTTAAATCAATCGAGTACTTGTCCTAAGCGAGATATTCGATACCAGATACCGTCTTCTCCCAAAGCCATGGCTACGCCGTTATCAAAAGGCGTTACATTCAAATATCGGGGGGGGATGATTACTTTTCCTTGATTAGAAATAAATCCCATTCTGTTTTCTTCCGTTTCGACCATGGCAACCCCGTCAATAAAAGGACCTATTCGTTTGTAGCAGGCAGATATTCTTTGCCCGTTTTTATTCAGCAGGATACATTCTTTATTTTTAACCACTCGAAAAATTTGGTCGAATCCAATCCATTCTACTTCATCGAATTCCAGAGGAACGATTTGTTCTCCGAATTTATTGATAACCCCTATTTTTTCATCCAACATGACAATTGCATATCCATCATAGAAATCGTTAGCGGCGTGGTATTTGAAGTTGATAATTACCGTTCCGTAATAATCAATATATCCCCATAATCCACAGTCATTTTGCATGATGGCTATTCTATTCTCGTTGTGTACTAAAGAGAGCGTATATTGTTTTGTATTCAGATAATCAATGGTTCTGTTGTTGGTTAATTCTGGTTTATAGAATACTTGATGGGATTTAAGGTAAATCTGTTGTACTTTTGTTTGTAATGTTTGTATTAGTTCTTTTGTTTCTTCAGGTTCTCCATTGAGCACTGTTCTGGCAAAAGCACTTAAATCCATATCATATACGGAGGTTGTCTTATAATTGTATTTTGTCATTCGATCAAATAGTTCCTGATAATTATTGTTTTGATCCAATGCATAATGAGCAAAATCAATATCTTCCGTATCCATATTGATATGGAGTGTTTTACACCACAAGAAAAACAGGTTGAAGGCGTTTTTTCTGGCGTAATGTTTTTTTTGTTCGTCGGAACAATTGTTTTTGTATTCTATCTTTAATCGGTCTGATACTTGTATTTTAATGGTTCCGGAAGGAGATACGATTAAATGGTCAAACAGATTATCAATTATTAAGTTGGCGCTATCGATTTGATGGAGTATTTCTCCTATTCTGTCAAGCAAAGCTAACGATTCATTATTTGCTTTTACCACCGAATATATGGCGTCTCCTTCTTCTTGTTGAATTAAAATCACATCGCACTTTACCTCGGGTTTGTCAATAGGTTGAAATTCCTCCTGTAAGTAACGGCAAGAGGTAAAAGGTATTTTCAGTTTCTGTTTTTCTATAACGCGAAGGGTTTGTATTAATTTTTTGCTGGTATTGTTGTCTGGGTTTAACAATACCAGCAGGGTATAAGGGATTCGCTCTATTTTTACTTCAAATACGGCATAACTTCGATTGACGTAATAGTCGTTGTATTTTGGATGGAAATCGGGAACGGCAATACTGTTGAAGCCATATCCGACGGATAAGGCTTCGATGATATCGAGTATGCCTATTTTGTTCATGAATTTATCTATCCTATTTTAGTTATACTGAGGGATCCGATATTGATAATTTTAAGGATATCGGTAATTTTTGAGTTATACCCCATGGTTTTAATAGAGGTTTTATCGGTTATTCGGATTTGTCTGATGTTGTTTATTTCCGAATAGAATGTTTTAGGGAGAGTGCTGGACATTTCATACAGGAGTTTGGCGTACCTGTCTTCTTTTATGAGTTCTTCTTCGGATTCAGGGAAAAGTATTCCGGTACTTTCCGAATTTTTGTTCAGATGTAAATTAAAGAATAGGACATTTCCGTCAGAAGTGGCTAATTCTTTTATTTTATTGGCAATTTTAATGAGTTTATCTTGCGTAGTTCCAGATGCTTCCCCGTCAGTAATATTGAAGATGATAGGCGGGAAACATCGGTTGTTATCGTTGGCTTTACACCATTTTTTGACGATGGCATAGGCTTTTTTCAAAGCTTCGAGCATGGGTGTATTTCCTTCAGCAAGAGGTCTTATGTAGGCACCGACACGAATGGCCGAGAAATGAGATTCTCCGTTTTTTAATCGGAATCTGCGTTCATAGGTTACTTTTTTAACTTCAGCCTTGGCCAGATTACTTACAGGACAGTATTCTTTTCCGTCACAGGCATATTCCAATAGATTGGAGCAGGTGTTGTCATGATACCCGATTACGCATAAATCAAAATAGTCCCTCACGCCATCGGCATATTTGCATCTAAGGATAATTTCTTCCAAAGCGATATTAATGATTCTGGCGACCATTGCAGATTTTTTTCCTTCCTGTCCATCAACGGTAGTCCATTCATTCATGGAAGCGGATTGGTCCAAAAGAAAAACAAGTAATGCGGGTGATTTTCGGGTTATGGGAGCAGAATATTGAGTATGTATTGTTTGGGTATTCATATTTGGGTATTGTTTCAAACTTGGGTTTCAGGAAGAAGTGGTTTAACGTAAGGAATTTCGGTATTCGGAAAAGATTTTTGATTTTGAAATGAATCCGATGTATTTTTTTTCAGCATTTACGACGGGTAAATTCCATGCTCCCGATTCATCAAACTTAAGAAGCATGTCGCTTACCGGTTCCCCTTGAATGATAATTCTGGGCGGAGCAGAAATATAATCCGAGACGAATTTTATGTCATATAATTGTCTGTTGAACATGTCCGCTCTGATGTCATCCAGAGTTACTATTCCCACTAATTCCCGGGAGAATGATATAACGGGAAATACATTTCGTTTTGATTCTGCTACTATTTCAATCATATCTCCTAAAGTCATGTCTTCATGTATGACACTGAAATCGTCTTCGATCAGTCTGTTCGGATCGATAAAAAGAATGGATCGTTCTTGGTTTAACGCTTCGGTATCTCCTTTTAATACTAATTCTCTGGTATAAACAGAAAACGGAGAAAAGTAGTAACATATTGTAAAAGAGATTGCAGAAACGAGCATTAGAGGGACAAAGAGTTTATATCCCCCGGTAATTTCAGCGATAAGGAAAATGGCGGTAAGCGGGGAATTCATGGCCCCGGACATGACACCGGCCATTCCTACGAGGGTAAAAGCTACTACGGGGAGATGGAGTGCGAAGAGATGGTTTAGGAGAATGGCAGTGAAGAATCCCGTAAAAGCGCCCAGAAAGAGGGAAGGCGCGAAAGCACCTCCGACACCTCCGGCAGCATTGGTACAAGCCATGGCCAAGGGTTTAAAACCGATTATAGCGACGAGGAATGCCAATAGTATCCAGATGTTGTTTTGCATTTGGATAAACATGGTATTGTAGAAAAGAGATTCCGTATTGTTGTTAATCAGGTCGTTGATGGAGTTGTATCCTTGTCCGTAAAGCGGCGGGAAAATAAAGATGACAATTCCCAGGAATGTTCCGCCGATTATCCATTTGATGTATTGTTTTTTTATTTTTTTGAACCATGCTTCTATTCGGGCAGCGGAACAAATGAGGTAGTAGGCGACTAATCCGCATAGAATTGCGAGAATGAGGTAGTAGGGCATATGAGCTACGCTGATGTCGAGTTGGTTGCTGTTTACGGAGAAAATAGGCTCAAATCCGTGAAGGACATAAATGATGGAGGTAGAAGTTACAGCTGCGATAAGAACAGGGATAATGGCAGTAATGTTTATGCTGATCATTAATACCTCCAGGACGAAAACTACTCCGGTAATAGGGGCTTTGAATATTCCGGCGAGGGCTCCTGCGACGCCGCATCCGAGGAGTATGGTCGTATTTCTGTAATTCATACGGAAAAATCGGGCGATATTGGAGCCTACTGCGGCACCAGTCATTACGATAGGAGCTTCAGGTCCGACAGAACCTCCGAAACCAATGGTTGTAGCACCTGCGATTATGGAAGAATATATGTTGTGAGGTTTCAGTTTGGAGGATTTATGGGTAATGGCATATAATATTTTAGTTACTCCATGGCTGATATTGTCACGAATG
>CASFOM010000055.1 GCA_949296295.1 uncultured Alistipes sp.
GTTTTCGCATGATAGACAGTGGTCAGGCTGATGATAAGATTATAGCGGTATTGGCACATGATGCGGTATATGGTAATTATGAAAATTTGGATGAACTGCCACCTTTGGTTGTAGAAAGGTTACGCCATTATTTCTTAACCTATAAAGATTTGCCAGGGGAGAAACGTCATTGTGAGATTACTCATATTTATAATTCGGATGAAGCCAAAAGCATTATCAGTAAATCGATGGATGATTATGATAATAAATTCAATAATTTAACGATGATGTTGAACATCAAATAAAGATGTTATAGGGAATTGCGAATGGCTGTGTTATTGTTATTATCTGAGTTCGGGTTATTTAATATCCGTCATTTGTAATTCCTCCATACATTATACTAAAAAGGGGTTGTGTCAAAATGAAGATCGACACAACCCCTTTTATCATGAAAAGAGGTTGAATTTAACTTAAATTCAACCTCTTTCAAATATCAGAATAGTGTGTAGTAATTACAAGAGCGGGTATTTTGTTTCATAATTTCCTTCCTGAAATACCATTAATAATTCTTTAGCCAATTTCTTTGCGGCAGGGAGATCGTTTAACCGATAATTTCCACATTGCTGAGGATTTGCCGCAGGAATTTCAGTGATGTCCAAAATATATTCAAATGCTTTTCTTAAATCTTTAGCAATGAGAGACGGCTCTACTTCCTTGTTCAATAAAAGATAGAATCCGGTACAACACCCCATGGGCCCTACATATAATATATGTTCCCGGAATACGGCATTTCCTCTGAGGGATGATGCCAAACAATGTTCAAAAGTGTGCATTACAGCACTGGATATTCCCTTTGTTTGAGATTCAGCAGGAGCTATGAATCTTAAATCATAAGTATATACTTTCCCGGGTTCTGCCTGAAGATAAATCCCTGGTTTTAAGCGAGTGTGATCAATAGAAAACGATACAGGTGTCATTGTTTTTTTTTGATAGTTTATATAAAGGTAAGAAAAAAAAGGAATATGGGTGTAAAAAAAGATTAAAAATGTTTTTGAGATAAAAAACAAATGCATATATTTGCAAAAAGAAATTAAAAGAAAAGCAAAAAGAAATGCAAAGCAAACTTAGGGATCGAGAAAAACAGATACTTCAACTTCTTTATGAGGAGGAAGGAATTTCGTTGCAGAAGTTGTGTGATATTTTTAATGTAACGGTTGTAACGATTCGTAAAGATCTTGATCGTTTGGAAGCAAATGGGTTAATTGTTCGGACGCATGGAGGAGCCTATCCTTTGTATGATAAGGAGTTGATGGATCGAAAGAAGGAAAATGCGGAAGAGAAAATGCGGATAGCGAAAGCAGCCGCAGAGATGATTAGTGACGGGGAGCGTGTAATGATTACGTCAGGGACTACAACTTCTTTGATTCCTAAGTATCTATATGGGAAACGTAATGTACATATTGTCACTAATTCTACTTTGTTGTTGACCTATAGCCGGATGAATCCGAATGTAAGTGTGACTTTGTTGGGAGGAGAATTTATGTCGGATGCGGAAGCGTTGACGGGTTCGGTGACGTTACGCGAGTTGGATTTGTTTCATACGGATAAGGCGTTTATAGGATGTGACGGTTTTTCGTTATCCGGCGGTGTTTCAGCCAATCATACGGAATTGGCAGAAGTTTGTCGGAAAATTATTTCCCGGGTTAATAAACTCTATTTGTTGTCTGATTCGTCGAAATACGATAAGACAGGCTTTGCCTATATTGATAAGATGGAAAACATAGATACCTTGATTACGGATTCCGGGCTTTCTGATTTGGGAGCATCCAGTTTGAAGAAGATAGGGGTTGATGTAGTGAGAGTTTAACAATTTATATATAACCTAAGATTATGAAAATTTTGGATTTTAAAGGAAGAACGGCACTTATTACGGGAGCTGCCGGTGCTATTGGGAAAGCAGTAGCTCAACAATTAATTGAAGATGGCGCTCAAGTAGTCATTACAGATTATAATGCAGAACAGCTTGCTCGTGTAGCAGAAGAGTTGCAATGTAAATCTATGGCAGCAGATGTTACGGTAGCAGAACAGGTTAAAAAAGTCGTTGATTTTACCTTGGAAAACTATAAGAAAATAGATATCCTGATTAATGTGGCAGGTATTGTTGGTCAGGGTTTGGTAGAGAACCTGACGGAAGAAGAATGGGACCGTATGTTTGCAGTGAATTGTAAAGGGACCTTCTTGTTTACCAAATATGTTGTTCCACAGATGAAGGAAAACCGGTACGGAAAGATTGTGAATTATTCATCTAAGTCCGGGAAGACCGGTTCTGCATTGATGAGCCATTATTGTGCAGCCAAAGGAGCTATTATCGCCTTTACGCAGGCTTTGGCTTATGAGTTGGCAGAATATAATATCAATGTGAATTGTGTGTGCCCGGGTATTACGGATAATTCAGGGGTATGGGCAAACGTATCTGCAGGCTATACCGTTAATTTGAAGATGCCTAAAGAAGAAGTGGTGAAGAAATTTACAGCAAAGATTCCATTGAAACGTTTGGCTACCGTAGAAGACGTAGCCGCAGTAACCGCCTTTTTGGTTTCCCCGGGAGCCGATTATATGACAGGTCAGGCTGTTAATGTTACGGGTGGACGAGAAATGCACTAAAAAATACGATATATTGAAAATTAACTACAACCTAAACTTACTTCGAAAGGAGGAGGACTTTGAAATGACCGGTTATTAGTCGTTTCAAAGTGCCTCTGTCCCTTTCCTCTTGAGAATAAAAAAGAAATAAGGAATATTATGAAATATACGAAAGCACAAGTAGCCGCAACGATTGATCATGCAGTATTGAAACCGGATATGACGGTAGATCAAATAAAAGCCAACGCGGAGCTTTGTAAAAAGTGGGGCGTAGCGAGTATGTGTGTACGTCCCTGTGATGTAAAATTGGCAGCAGAGTTATTGAAAGGCTCTTCTGTAAAAGTTTCTTGTGTTCTTAGTTTTCCTCATGGGACAGATACGACTCCTGTTAAGGTATTTCAAGCACAGCAGGCTATTGCGGATGGGACACAGGAAATCGATATGGTTATGAATATCGGAGAATTTATGTCCGGCCATTATGATTATGTTCGTAACGATATCAAAGCGGTAGTAGATGTGGCTCATGCATCAGGTGTTTTGGTGAAAGTCATTCAGGAGAGCGGATACCTGACGCAAGAACAGGTTGCTAAGGCATGCGAACTTTCTTATGAGGCAGGAGCTGATTTTGTGAAAACATCGACAGGTTTCGGTCCTGGCAGTGCCACACCGGAGACCATCGCTACCATGGTAAAAACCGTTGGAGGGAAAATGGGTGTAAAACCTTCAGGAGGTGTTCGTAGTTGGCAGACAGCAGTGGGATATTTAGACCAGGGAGCTACGCGTTTGGGTGTAGGTTCTACCCAAGCCGTATTGGATGGTGCAGATAACGAATAATTAATCATATGAGTTTTATTTATTGCTTGAAATTTTTGAGTAGTGATTTTGTTATCTTCTTTGAAAGGATGTAAAAGAAAAGCGGAACAGCACTCAAGAAAAGCAGATTAAAGGTTATTTGCAGTCTTTAAGCAATGAATTAAGTCCCATTTATATTATGTTTTTTAGAAAAGGATAATCACAAGGGGTTGTTCGGCATAAGCTGGACAATCCCTTTGTTGCCAAAAATCACGTAGGAATTGAGTTGTTCAATTCTTCAAATAAAAAATTATTGAAAATGAAAGCAGTGTTGTTTTATGCTCCAGGAGATATTCGGGTAGAAGAGGTTGATATTCCGAATTGCGGAGCAAATGAGATATTGGTGAAGGTAGATGCTTGTGCTGTATGTGGATCTGATTTGAAAGCGGCAGGAGTGGGTAATCCACGCATCAAACCTCCTAAAATTATGGGCCATGAGTTTACCGGCTTGATCGCTCAATGCGGTCAGAATGTGTCGGGTTATGCCGTAGGAGAACGGGTAGTTATGGCTACCAGCATCAGTTGCGGAAGTTGTTATTATTGTCGTCGGGGTTGGCGGAATCTTTGTCGTGATTTAGCACCTATGGGTTATACTTATGACGGAGGTATGGCAGAATATGTATTGATACCGGAACGGGCGATTGTCAATGGTCATTTGGTAAAGGTTCCTGCCGGGGTAAAACCGGAGACGGCAGCATTGGCAGAACCGGTTAGCTGTGCCGTCAATTCCATAGAACATTGTCAGATAGAGCCGGGAGATACGGTATTGGTTATCGGCGCAGGTCCTATGGGTATTTTAAATGCGTGTGTAGCCCGGGCTTATGGAGCGGGTAAAATTATTTTTGCAGAACTTAATGAAGACCGATTGCGTCAATGCGAAGTTTTTGGTTTTGATCGATTGGTCAATTCAGGGAAAGAGGATTTGAAAGAGGTCGTTATGGGAATGACGGACGGCTATGGAGCAGATGTGGTGATTGTGGCCGCCCCCGCGACAGCACCTCAGGAACAAGCTCTTGATTTGGTACGGAAACGGGGTACTGTGATGTTGTTTGCGTCGTTACCGGTAGGTCGTAGTATGCTTCAACTCGATAGTCGGCTGATTCACTATAAAGAATTACGCGTGGTAGGTAGCAGTGATTCTACTTCGGAACATGTAAAAAAAGCGGTGGAAATACTTTCCAATAAAGATTTCCCATCAGAACGTATTGTTACCCATATTCTTCCTTTAGAGGGAATAGACAAGGCTTTTGCATTGATGCGGAGCGGAGAATCGTTACGAGTAGTTTTGAAACCATAAAAACACAGGAGTTATGAATTTAGACTTAGCAGGGAAAATCGTATTGGTTACAGGGGGTAGCCGAGGCATCGGAAGTGCTATTTGTGAAGAGTTTGCCAAAGAAGGTGCCCATGTAGTCATTAATTATATGTCGAGTGCCGCTTCAGCGGAATCGTTATCGAAACGTTTAGCCGAAAAATATGGTATTCAGGCCTTACCCATTCAGGCGGATATGGGAGATGAATCTTCCGTTCGAGCGATGATTGCTCGTGTAGAATCGGAATTAGGACCGATTGATGTATTGGTAAACAATGCCGCTATGTGTCCTTCAGGACCTTTGGCTTCCTATACGAGGGAAGTGTGGGAACGTACTTTTGCCATCAATGTAACAGGAACTTTTATTGCCTCACAATGTGTTGTGGAAAAAATGCGAGCTACGGGAAGGCGTGGTGCGATTGTCAATATTGCTTCACAAGCAGCTTTTCGGGGTTCTACCACAGGCCATCTTCCGTATGACAGCAGTAAGGGAGCCATTGTTTCTTTTACCATAGGTTTGGCTCGTGAGTTGGCTCCGGAGGGTATTCGTGTGAATGCTGTTGCGCCCGGATTGGTCATGACGGAAATGGTGGCAAAGAATTGGGAACAACGAAAGGAGCGTTATTTACAGACCATTCCTCTTTATCGCATTGCTCAACCGGAAGAGATTGCGTCGGTAGTGGTTTTCCTTTCCAGCTCGAAAGCAGGTTATATTACGGGTTCTACACTGGATGTTACCGGCGGAATGATGATGCGTTAATAACAAAAATTACTAACCTATGAAATACGAAACTAAGATAAATATTCGGTTGCGAACGATGATGTTTTTGCAATATCTGTTATTGGCTGTATGGTGGGTTCCTTTAGCAGCCTATTTGGCCAATATGGATATTACCGAATTGGAAAAGACCTTGATATTGAGTTCTATGGCTATCGGTTCTATGGCTTCACCTGTTTTGGGAGCTTTGGCCGATCGTTATTTTGCGGCACAGAAAGTATTGTCAGTATCTAATTTTATAACGGCTTTCTTGTTGATAGTGAGTAGTTTTCTTACTTCTCCTACCTGGTTGTTCGTATTGATTCTCTTGACAATGCTTTGTTATATGCCGACCTGGAGTTTAACCAGTTCGATAGCGATGCGTCATACATCTGCCGAGGAGTTTCCTCGAATGCGTATGTATGGTTCCTTGGGTTGGGTAGCCTCGGGTTTATTCAGTCTTGTAGCTGTCCATCTTTTTCGTGTAGAGCTTTTTGACGGGAGTAATTTGCCGATGATTTGTGGAGGAGTTACTGCTTTTCTTGCAGGATTGCAAAATCTCACCTTGCCCAATACTCCGGCTAACCGTACCACAGATAAGGTTTCCATCAAATCTTTATTAGGTTTTGATGCTTTTACGTTGTTGAAAGACAGAAATTTCTTGGTATTCATGTTGGTTTCTTTCCTGGCTATTATTCCTTTTGCCTTGTATTTTACGTTTGGTTCGGAATTTTTACAAACGCAACAATTTCGTTATATTACGGTTACCATGAATTGGGGCCAGGTAGCAGAAATGCTGTTCCTCTTTTTGGCTACTTCCATTATTCGGAAAATAGGTGTTAAACATGCAATGTTGTGGGGATTATTGGCCCTTGTTCTTCGTTATGCAGCCTTCTATGCAGGAGTTGATTTTGGGTGGCCCTCGCTGTTTATCGTTGCTATTTTGGTTCATGGCCTGATATTCGGTCTTTTTTTCGTGGGAGGACAAGTATATACCGATAACCAGGCTCCCCAACATCTCAAAGCTCAAGCTCAGGGATTGTTGTCTTTTATCGTATGGGGCGTTGGCTTATTGATAGGTAATTTTGTTTGCGGTTCTTTACTGGACTTTTATACCGTATCGGAAAATGGCGTCATGGTTTGTGATTGGGGAACAGTTTTCTTGATTACTATGGTTATTTCTGTGGCTGTAACCTTGTTGTTCTTGTTTTGTTTTAAAAGTGACAAAAAGAGTTAAGGGAGGTTATCATGGGAAATTATTATTTAGGTATTGATAATGGGGGTACCGTATCCAAAGCTGCACTGTTTGATGAACAAGGGACAGAATTGGCTACGGCGTGGCGTTATGTAAATGTTCTTAGTCCGAAAGAAGGGTGGAGTGAACGGGATGCTTCAGAAATGTGGCAGCAGACAGCCGCCTCTATTCGAGAAGTAATAGCAACCGCGGGTATTGACAGTGCAGATATTTCGTGTGTTGCATGTACAGGACATGGGAACGGGCTTTATTTGGTGGATTCCACAGGTAAACCGGTTCGTAATGCCATCAACTCGAGCGATGAACGAGCTGTTGATTATATTCAACAATGGCATTCAGAGGGGGTTTATGAACAGGTATTGCCCTTAACGGCTCAAAGTCTTTGGGCCGCACAACCGAATGCATTGTTATCATGGTTACGAGACCATGAACCCTATAATTTTGAGCAGATATCTTCGGTATTGATGGCGAAAGATTTTATTCGTTTTAAACTGACAGGAGAAATTGCGGCGGAAATAACCGATATGTCAGCTACAAGTCTGATGAATGTACCGGAAGGTCGTTATGATTCTCGTGTGTTGTCTTTGTTTGGCTTGGAAGGGATAGCCTCTATGTTACCTCCATTAGTTGAATCGACCGCGTTATGTGGAAAGGTGACGGAAGAAGCGGCTCATTTGACAGGCTTGAAACCGGGGACAAAAGTAGCCGCAGGAATGTTTGATATAGATGCTTGTGCCTTATCTTCAGGTATTGTTGATTCTCAGCAGTTATCCATAGTGGCAGGTACTTGGGGTAATAATCAATATATTTCTCAAGAGCCCCTGATTGACAAGGATTTGTTTATGACGAGCCGTTACAGTATTCCGGGTTGGTATATTATGTTGGAGGGAAGCCCTACTTCTACGGGAAATATGCAATGGGTTACCAACAATATGTTTCGGAAAGAGCGAGACGAAATGGGAAGTGCCTTTTTTGACTGGGTAGCGAGTGAGGTTGCGTCGGTAGAACCTTCCGATTCATCCTTGATTTTTTTACCGTTTGTATATGGAAGTAATTGTGGAGCTGTTCAATCCGGTTTTTATGGCATCTCTTCCAAACATACTTCCGCCCATTTGTTGACAGCTTTGTTTGAAGGGGTTGTTTTTGCTCATTATCAGCATTTTAATCGTCTGTTGCATTTTCGGAGTAAACCGGATACGATTCGTTTTACAGGCGGAGCTGCGCGTAGCGATGTTTGGTGTCAGTTGTTTGCGGATTGTATGGGTATTCCGGTAGAGGTTCCTAAGGGTACGGAATTAGGAGCTTTTGGGGCAGCCTTGGCGGCTATGGTTGCGGATGGTCGTTATAACAGTTTGCCTGAAGCCGTAGCGTCTGTTACTTCCATTCGTCGGCGATATGAACCCAATGCGATTCGTCATGAAATCTATCAGGAAAAATATGCTCGTTATCAAAAATTAATATCTTTGTTACAACAATTTAATGGATAAAAATAAAGCTTATGAAAACAACTTGTTTTATGTTTTCAGCCGTTTTCGGACTTTTGTGTTCCTGTACGGATAGTGGGAACAATGAATTGAAAACGCCGCAATTATTAGGGGGAAAATTGCTGGATGAGCAATACGCGAGTCCCGATGGAATGACTCTCGGTCCAGACGGTTATATCTATTTGTCCATGAATCAGAGTGGTTCAGGATGGAAATATCCTGCAAAAATCATGCGTATTTCACCGAACGATGAATTGGAGGAATTTTTTGAATTGCCAGTGAATAGTTACAGTGGGAAATGTAGTCCTTTAGGAGTTGTCTTTGCCGCTGATGGGAATATGTACATTTCAGACAATCAATCTTTTTGCCATAATGTACCGAATAGTGCGGGCGTTATGCGAGTAATCATAGAAAACGGGAAACCTGTTCGAGGAGAATGGGTGGTTAGTGGATTCAATATGTCGAATGGGATAACCCAGCGCGGTAATTGTATTTATGTAGCGGAAACCAATTTGGGGACGACCGATAAACACATGAGTGGAGTGTATCGTTTCAGGTTGGATGAATTGGTTAGTGGAGATACTTTGAAGGTTACCGGATTGGGCGATCCACATCTTATTTTGTCTTTTGAGACTCGTAATCCGGACCATAAAGTGGGAGCCAATGGTTTGGCCTTTGATTCCAAAGGTAATCTTTATGTAAATAATTTTGGAGATGCCGAGGTTTTGAAATTTGTCTTGAATGAGAATGGGGATGTTGTTTCTCAGGAAGTTTTGTGTCAGGCGGAAGGAATGAAAAGTTTGGATGGGATGCAAATCGATGAGGAAGACTATATCTGGACGACAGATTATCGCAACAATGCCGTAGCTAAGATTGATACACGGACGGGGAAAACCACTATTATAGCACAAAATGAGGTTCCCGTAACGGGAGAAAACGGAGAATTAGATGCTCCTTCAGAGTGTATTCGTCGAGGAGATAAAGTGTACGTTTCCAATATAGATACTCAGTATGAAAAACAAACGCCGGATCCATATCAGGCTATTTCTGTCATTCAATTAAAATAAAATTATAAAAAGAGTTATGAAAAAAGTTTATGTTTATGCAGCAGCATTTCTGTTAGCAGCATGTGGTTCTCAAACGAACCAACCAGCAGCAGTTGTATCGGAAGAGGTTGCTACCGTAGCCACTCAACCGGAAGCCAAACCGTCTTTGTCATTTAATAATGCAGATTTTTATGATGCAGATGGTAAGTTTAATCAGGATAAAGCTAAAGAAGCCGTATTGACCTTGATGAAATATTACGGTTATCCTATTTTGGAAGACACGAAATCAAAAATTTGGGTAAGTGATTACGGGACAGGTCGTTTTACAGAAGTGGGATTGGCTTGTATAGGTATGGTAAACAATCCGGATGATGGATATATGTTACAAGATCTTTTCCTTTTACCCGGGCAAATGTTGCCGGAACATTGGCATTTGAAACCGGAAAAATATCCAGCCAAGATGGAAGGATGGTATGTACGTTATGGTAAGAGTTACATTGTTGGAGAAGGAGAAGACAATCAATCTCAGTTTGCAGAAGTTAAGGTTCCCGCTATTCATAACAAGGGAGAAGTTACCGTTCATCATGTTGTTCCCGCCGAAGCAGGTGATTTTGTTCCTCTTACACGAGTTTATAGTCATCACTGGCAGTTGGCAGGACCTGAAGGAGCTATTTTAACGGAAGTAGCGAACGGCCATTCTGACAAAGATGTTCGTCATCTTGATCCGGTAGCGAATAAAACTTTCTTAGGCTTGTAGTTACAATTAAATTTTTATAAAAAAGGTGTGCCGATTTTTTGACACACCTTTTTTTATATATGTCGGCATGAATAAAAGTATAGAATATTTAGGATTGGTACGAGCCGTAGTTTGTTACGTACCAGTTCTGAAATAATGCGTAAATAGGCCACATTCTGAAATATAAGTCTTACTTTACGATACTTGGTGTTTTATTTGTCAAATAGTCAGGAAATAGGGCTATTTAGGGCGTTTTATTATGATTGAAATATTTAGCCAAATATTTCCGTACGTTCGTATCCAAACATTTCGTAATAAGCAACCATTTTTAATAACTTGAAAAATTCATATTTTCCCATTTCCATAGCCCCTTCATCTACTTTGAAACAGGAAGCCTGATGGTTATGAGACGTTTCTACGACTAACATATTTGATTCAGTGGTCCACAAATCAGATGAATATCCGTATTCACGATTACAAAATAATTGAATCATCCAAGCGTACATGGCCATTTGTCTGTAATAATGATAATTGTAGAAACTCCCAAAGTAACTCATGAATTGATGTAAAGGTTTACTTGTTGTTTTCAGATCGTTAATTACTAATTTTTTTAATCGGGTATTGATGCTCCAATTATCCGCTTTCATTTTTAATTTTAAAGTAATTTCTTTTTCTTTTCGATATATAGCTTTAACGTCCATGAGCAATACATCCTCATTGAAAGTAAATGTGTCAGGTTCATGATTTTGAGGGGTAACTATTTTCATCACTGTATCATGAGAGGTTAAAGCTTTCAGGCAACACTTGCAGGTATGAGCATCTTTTTTGGGTAATACAATCGTATTTTCAGGAAGTTCCCTGAGAGTCATATAATATTTTAACCCTTTTGCAATAATCGTTTTAATCCGTTGTTGACTCAATCCTCCAGCAAAATAGTTTATTTCGGAGCAGGAATAATTAATAGCCTGATGTATGGACAGTTCGTCTTCCGAACGGTATTTTCGTATTTTATCGATTACTTTTCCTAATTTGGCAGTAGGTTTGTCAATAGAATCATCCAAAGTATAAGCTTCTTTTTCGAGGAAAAGTTGATGAATTGCGGAACCTAAGTTGATATAGTTTGTATCTAAACTTTTATTTCCTTCTAAGTATAATTTTGGAGAGCCTTTCTGCTGAGGGTTTATGTATCGTAATCGAGAATTACTGATATAATCAGCGTAAGCCTCACCGAAATAGAGTTCATCAGGAATTTTCGTATGTACAATACTTTCCGTAACAGGAGTAATTTCTATCTCGTTTAATTTGATCATGATGGACAAAATTAACAAAAAAACGGATGATAAAAAAGACGATATGTCATTCTGTCCAGTTGTTATTCCATTTCCAGAATTTAGATTTCGTTATTTATCAGGATAAATTTCACTCTTTTTATCTGCAAAATTTTTCTTTTGTTTATTCTGCAAGATAGAGAAAGAGGTATGCCAATTTTTATTTTTGACACACCTCTTTTTATGAATTATATAGTTAATTATGTTTTTAGAGATATTTTAGTTCGCATTATTGCCGGGGATAAAAATATATTGTTTTATTGTCCGGCAATGTTTAAAGACAAGTTATTTTCATTAATCATTTTTCTCATGTTCAACAAGGCATATCTCATCCTTCCTAAAGCGGTATTGATACTAACACCCGTTTGCTCCGCAATTTCTTTGAAACTAAGGCCCAAATAGTGCCTCATAATCACCACTTCTCTTTGTTCCAAAGGTAAATGATCAACCAATTTTCGGATGTCATTTTCTGTTTGTTCATTGATTAGTTTTTCTTCCACAGCTTCTTCTGAAAGAGATTTGTTATTCAGAATATTGATTTCTCCATCAATGGATACGTTGCTTTTTTGTTTTTGACTTCTGAAATAGTCAATAACCATGTTATGAGCAATACGTAAAGCCCATGAAATGAATTTTCCATTATCGGCATATTTTCCGTTTTTGATGGAATGGATGATTTTAATGAATAACTCTTGAGAGATATCGTCAGCAATGTCTGTATTTTTGACTAACATCAATACATAATTAAAAATCTTATGTCTGTGTCTGTCAATAAGGATATTAATAGCTCCTTCTTCGCCGTTTTTATAGGAGTCAATTAAAACTTGGTCGCTAAGATGTTTCGTATTCATATTCTACTCGTTTTTTAAAGGGTAAATGATCAGAGCCATCCTTTACAACACTTTTGCCGTATTCCTTAAGAATAACGGTTTATTCCCGGTAATTTTGCTCTGCTTTTGTATTAAATATACATAAGAGTAGAAATATGCAATAGGCTTTCTAAGATTTGATTTACGGTACAATATTAATTATAAAAAATTACAAATGCAAATCTTGAAATATATTTTTTTTGAATAGGCGTATTGCTTTATGTTATAATAAATTTATTTCCTTTTTCATTTTTACCGGGATTAAAAAGGAAAGGATGTTCAAATCAGAGGAGGAAAGACAATAAATATGCCAACAGTTTTTTAGGTATTTCAATAGAAGATTTAAATATACTTTTTATTAAACAGAAGCCATTTCCGATGAATTAGATTTATTGAATTCTACCAAGATTAGTGAAAATACTTATACTATTTTTCTCTGTACAAAGAGAAAAAATCTTGTACTTTATTTATTCTGGTATTTTTCCATGTATGTTTTTTTCTCTCTTTAGTCTTTTGTCTAGTCCTGAAATAGCGTTACAACAAAAAGAAGTAACAATATGGAAAAGACAGAAACAAAGTACGTTAAACGTACACAAAA
>CASFOM010000056.1 GCA_949296295.1 uncultured Alistipes sp.
CTTTTCCGGATATAGCTCCTCATCCGGATTATCCGGACGAGCGGTTCCGGAATGCAGCGGGCTGGGCGGATGCCGGTATTTTTATTCCGTGGAATATGTATTTGAATTATGGCGATACGTTGCTGTTGCGGAACCATTATCGGGCCATGACCCGTTACGTGGATAACCTGTTGGATAAAAATCCGGAATTGTTACGCGTTCATGATTTGGGGAATCAGTATGGCGACTGGTTGAATGCTTCCACCATATCAGGGGATGCCCATTTAGATAAGGCGGGAGTACCTCAGGATGTTTTTGCGACCGCTTTTTTTGCTCGTTCTGCCGATTTATTGTCCCGGATGGCAGGCTTAATAGGAGAGCAATCGGATTCACAACGTTATCGGGCATTGTATGAGGGTATTCGGGCAGCCTTTATTCGATCTTTCGTGTCGCCGGATGGTGTTGTCAAAGGCGATACGCAGTCGGTTTATGCGTTGGCTTTGCAGTTTGGATTGCTTCCTGATTCTTTGCGGGCAGCCTCGTTCCAACATTTGTTGCGTTGTCTTGAGGAGTATGATTGGCGAATTTCGACAGGTTTTATCTGTACTCCGTTGTTGATGCAGGAGTTGTCCGAACAGGGCCGATCGGATATAGCCTATCGGTTGTTGGAATCGGAACGTTTCCCTTCCTGGCTTTATTCAATAGCTCAGGGAGCGACAACCATTTGGGAACGTTGGGATGCCTATGTGAAAGGTCGGGGATTCCAAAATGCGGGCATGAACTCCTTTAACCACTATTCCATAGGTGCGGTAGGCGAATGGATGTATCGTCATATTTTAGGGATTAATCCGGATGCTTCCGGTCCGGGCTATGCTCATTTTGTCTTGCGTCCGGAACCGGGAGGCAGTCTTACGTGGGCGGAAGGAAGTTATGAGTCGATGTACGGGACGATAGCCGTTTGGTGGGATTTGTCTCCGAAACAGTTTACTTTTTCAGCTACCATCCCTTCCAATACCTCGGCTACGGTTGTCCTTCCAACGAGTGATCCGAAGCGGATTCAGATTAACGGGCGTTCAGCTGTTAAAATATCCCGTCCAGATACGGTTTCTTATGGAGGTTCAACCGCATTTGAACTGCCTTCGGGACAATACCGCTTTGAGGTGGATTGTCGATAAGGCAGCTAAGATGTTTTCACAGTTCATACGGCTTGTCTTTTTGAAAGCATTATATTTGTAAAAGGAAATAAAAGGTCAAACAGTTTTTTGTTGTTGAGTAGTCTGAAAAAATAAGAGAAATGTAAAAAAAACAGCAGGATTTATGAAGAGAATCGGTTTATTGTTATCATTGCTATTTGTTTTTAGTACAACCACTTGGTCTCAGTTTCGGACCAAAAAGGTGATTCCCAACTCCCGTATGGAAACGCGTACTGCAGCTGTTTCCTCACCTTTTCATACTTTGGAATGTGGGGGAGGCTTTACTATTGAATATCAGGAAGGTCCCTCTGTTTCCGTAACTGTTGAAGGGCCGGATAATATGTTGGATTTGGTAAATGTATCCTGTTCTGACGAGGTGTTGCAGATAGGTCTTTTACAGGGATATCGGATTATTGGCAATACCAAAACGACCGTTCGTATTACCGCTCCGGCTTTTTCAAAAATAGCCTTTAATGGTTCGGGTAATTTACAGATACAACAGTTGTCCACTGATTCAATGACCGTTAAGGTATTAGGTTCAGGCCGTATTACAGGAGAAAAGATGGATTGTTCCGTATTGAAGGCGGAAGTAACAGGCAGCGGATCTGTTGTTTTAAACGGAAACATAGGGACTTCCGAGCTTTATGTCTCCGGCAGTGGTCATTTGGAAGTAAACGGATTGTCTGGGAAGGAAGTAACGGCCCGAGTGACCGGTTCGGGTAATATTCGTTTGAGTGGTCGTGTCAGTCAATTGCAAAAAGAGGTTACCGGTTCGGGAGATATTGATATCAGTCAGTTGGAGATTCCAGCGTCGGCTTTGTAACCGTATGCTTTGCTGTTTTAAGGAGGTTATCAGTTTGGAAGGTGTGTCGGATTAAAATTTGACGCACCTTTTTTATGCAGTAAGGTATTGAATAGGAAATTTAGCTCACAACTGTTGTTTCCTTCAGTAAAGTGAATATTCATGGGAGGAGATCTCCTGATTTTATAATGGCTGGCTGTTTTGACTTTCTCTCTGAATGACTCCAAAACTGTTTCTCTTTGTCTTTCAAACTGTTTGATGAAAACGAATTGTCTGATGGAGAATGCAAACGGGAACAGCCCGACCAAGTATCGGAAGAAATTTTCTATTTGAAACAGATTCTGTAATAAATGGTTGCTCTGGAACAGAATTTCTGGAGGATAAGGGGATATTTTTATGGATAATTTTAAAGTTAAGGATAAAACTATATCTTTGTAGCGTGAAAAATCGGATGTATTATCCATTTTAAACCCGACTTGAGTGAAGAACCTGATTATCTTTGTGTTTATCCTGTTTGTCGTTTTGTTCTCCTGCGGTCGTCCGACTGTTGTTGTTGAAGAAGAACCGGAGAACGAACAGGCCATACGTGCATCCATGTTGTTGGATAGTTTGTTAAAATATTACGACTCAGGTCGTTTGGGGTTGTTTTATGAGCATTATCCCCATGTGTCTGCAAGTGCTACTTATCTTCTTTCTAATGATACGGTACAAAATGGGCGATTAGCCTACTTATGGCCTTCTTCGGGGGTATGGTCCGCCGCAAATGCATTGTGGAAAGCTACGGGAGATACCAGTGTTCAGCAGTTGGTGGAATATGTTTTATTACCCGGTTTGTCTTCTTATTTAGATACAACACGTCATCCGGTAGCTTATCAGTCATATCTTTCGGAGTACGGTCATTCCGACCGTTTTTATGATGATAATATTTGGTTGGGGATAGATTTTTTAGAGACCTATCGTTTGACAAACAATCCTTGTTATTTAGGTTGGGCCCGTACGATTTGGACTTTTCTGATGAGTGGTCGGGACAAAATCAAGAGTGAAGGTCTTTATTGGTGTGAGCAGCAGAAGAATACGAAGAACTGTTGCTCGAATGCTCCGGCAGTAGTTTTTGCTCTACGGCTTTTTGAATTTACGGGGGATTCCTCTTTTCTGAGGACAGGATGTCGCTTGTATCATTTTACACAGGGAACATTACAGGATAGTGACGGGCTTTATTTTGACAAGGTTACTTTGGATGGTGTTATAGACCGGAGCAAGTTTGCCTATAATTCCGGTCAGATGTTACAGGCTTCGGTATTGTTGTATCGTGCTACGGGTGATATGTTTTATCGTCGGGAGGCGGATCGGATAGCCTCGGCAGCTTTGCCTTTTTTTGCGGAGTCTGTTCAAAGGGAAAAGGATACGGTTCGTTTATTCCGCAGTCGTGATGTTTGGTTTACCGCCTTGCTTTTACGGGGTTATGCAGAGTTGTACCGGTTGGATAATAATCCGAAGTATCTTCAAATTTTTGAACGTTATTTGAACTGTGCGTGGGAACATGGTCGTTATGCCAGCGGTTTGTTAAACAGTGATCCATTGGGGCTTCGACGGGAAGATAGTCAGTGGTTGCTGTCCCAGGCCGCTTATGCAGAGATGTTTGCCCTGTTGGCACAATTTGATATAGAAACCAAACAACAAATAGATACGATATGCAAAGAAGGGAATTCTTGAAAAGGGGCGGATTGGCTGTAGCTGCCGCAGCTTTTTCTTCGCCGTTACAGGCGGTTATAGGGAAATCAGGGGTTGTTTCGCCTGTTTCAGGTTATGAGAGCAAACGTCCTCCATTGGAAAAACGTCATTTTACTTCGCGGGCAGTAGAGGAGCAGATAGTGAAGATCAAAGGTGAGCTTCAGGATCCCAAGTTGGCGTGGATGTTCGAGAACTGTTATCCGAATACATTGGATACGACCGTTGATTTTAAGATGGAAGGGAACCGTCCCGATACTTTTGTCATTACGGGCGACATTAATGCTATGTGGTTGCGGGATTCAGGAGCCCAGGTGTGGCCTTATGTGGCTTTATGTAAGGAAGATGAACCCTTGCGTTTGTTGATAGCCGGGGTAATCAACCGACAGACCAAGTGTATATTGTTGGACCGTTATGCCAATTCCTTTACCCATGGGGCAGAAGCGAGTGATTGGCATACGGATATGACAGAAATGAAGCCCTATATTCATGAGCGGAAGTGGGAAATTGATTCTCTTTGTTATCCGGTTCGTTTGGCTTATCATTATTGGAAGCGGACAGGGGATACCTGTGTTTTTGATTCCAACTGGCAACAGGCCATGAGTTTGGTGTTGCAGACTTTTCGGGAACAACAGCGAAAGGAAGGCTCTGGACCTTACTATTTTCAGCGACGGACAGAACGTCAGCTAGATACGTTGAGTAATAATGGCTGGGGTAATCCTGTTCGTCCTGTGGGAATGATTGTTTCCTCTTTTCGCCCGTCGGATGATGCCACGACTTTTGGTTTTTTGGTACCGTCCAATCTGTTTGCCATAGCTTCGTTGCGTCAGATAGCGGAAATTTCGAAGAAAGTAACGGGGGACCGTCTTTTTGCTTCTCAGTGTAATGATTTGGCAGATGAGGTAGAGCGTGCGGTTAAGGAATATGCTATTGTTTCACATCCGAAATACGGGAAAGTTTATGCTTTTGAAGTAGATGGTTTTGGCAATGCCTACTTTATGGACGATGCAAATGTGCCAAGTTTGTTAGCGTTGCCTTATCTTGATTCGGTGTCCCGGAATGATTCTGTTTATCAAAATACTCGGAAGTTGGTATGGAGTACGGATAACCCATACTTTTTTAAAGGGACTTCGGGTGAGGGTATAGGAGGTCCTCATATCGGATATGATATGATTTGGCCGATGAGTTTGATTATGAAAGCGATGACTACGGAAGATAACGATGAGATTCGTCAATGTGTACGTCTGCTTCGCGATACGGATGGAGGAACGGGTTTCATGCACGAGTCTTTTCATAAGGATAATCCAGCCAAATATACGCGACATTGGTTTGCCTGGACCAATACTTTATTTGGGGAACTGATTGTAAAATTAGTGGAATCGAATAAAGTGGAACTGTTGAACAACTTGTAGAGGCCAGACTGTGGTATTGTTCTATTCTTTTCGGTGTTGTATTATCATGATATAACAGCTGAGTTGTTCTGGAAAGTTCAGATTTATTCATTTTCTTGAGTAAATATCTGTTATTTCTGTTTCCAGACCTTTCTTTTGGTAAAAAATAAGTAAAGGGGTATGTCAAAACGGGAAAATTGACATACCCCTTTATGTTGTATGAGAATTTGGTCAATGCCGGGTTATGAAAAAGACAAGTTAAAAGACTTGACCTGAATTCCGATAAATAATGCAAACAGTTTACAACGAAGACAAGGCCTTTTTGATTGGTAATCCTTTTATGTTATAAAATAGATTCTTCTTCTTCCGGAACTTTAATGTCAGAAGCCGAGATATCTTTCCCCCAGGATTCTTTTGAGTAGGAAGGGAGCGGATTTGCAGCAGCTTCATCGTTGATGTATCTGTTTCTGCAAATATCAATGGCAGCGAAAATAGCCGCTCTCAAGGAACCTTCGTCCGCAATCCCTTTTCCAGTAATGTCGTATCCGACCCCATGAGCAGGACTTGTACGTACGGCGGATAGTCCGGCAGTAAAATTGACGCCGTCATTTCCGGTTATTGTTTTGAAAGGAATCATTCCTTGGTCATGATACATGGCCAATACGGCATCAAATTTATGATATAGTCTTTTCCCGAAAAAGCCGTCAGCGGGGAATGGTCCGAAAGCCATGATTCCTTCATATCTGGCACTGTTAAGAGCCGGAATAATGATTTCCTGTTCTTCATTTCCTAACAGGCCGTTATCACCGTTATGAGGATTGAGGCTTAATACGGCAATCTTGGGTTGCCGGATGGTAAAGTCGCGTTGCAGCGACTGTTTCATCAGTCTCAATTTATTTAAGATTTGTTCGATGTTAATCAACGACGCTACTTTTTCGATGGGTTCGTGATTGGTAACCATTCCTATTTTCAGGTCGTCACTGATCATGAACATCAAAGAGTTCTCATCTCCGAACTGGGCAGACATATATTCTGTGTGTCCGATGAATTGAAATTCGTTTGAGTGAATGTTTGCTTTGTTGATGGGACAGGTGACGACAGCGTCTATTTTGTTTTCCTTCAAATCTTTTATGGCGGCGTTCAAAGAAGCCAAAGCATATTGCCCGGCCAACAAGGTACTGTTTCCGGGTTCTATTTTTACGTTGTCATCAATGCAGTTGATGAGGTTGGGCCGTTTATTTCCTGCATCATTGGCCGACTGGATAATGTTGAAACTGAATTGTTGCAACTCTTTCAGGTCCCGTTTATAGAATCCTGCTACTTTATTGCTACCATACACAATAGGAGTGCATAGTTCGCAGATGCGGTTATCGGCTAATGCTTTGAGTATGATTTCGTAACTGATCCCATTAATATCACCGTGGGTAATCCCTATTTTTATTTTTCTTTCTGTCATATGAATATCCTTGTTTTATACAAAGTTACTATTTTTCCTTAAAAGTAGGTCCCGATGGAACTTTTAGCTATTTATTTTTTTAGTTTTTCGTATGAGTTCTTCCGGTAACGGCAGTCGGATGCGTATCAGGCTTACGATGGCACCGGTCAAAGCGAATCCTCCGGCTAATAATAGGGCAGTATGAGTGCTGCGTTCGGGGACGATGTGAAAAAGGAGAGCCATAAGAGCCGCTCCGGTTGTTTGCCCTGTCAGTCGGGCTGTTGCGAGCATCCCGCTGGCGGATCCGCTTCGTTGCGGAGGGGCAGAAGCGATAAGAATGCTGTTATTGGGAGATTGAAATAATCCGAATCCTATTCCGCAAAGAATTAATCGACCAATGATTTCTCCCTGGGAAGCCCCTTCCGGCAATGCGGCTAAAAGGAATAATCCGACAGCCATGATAATCAGTCCTGTTCCGCCTAATAGTCCGGCATGTATATATTCTACGATTATTCCGGCGGAGGGCGCGACAACCATGATTACAGCGGGCCATGCCGTCATTAATAATCCGGTTTGTACCTCGTTGTATCCGCATTCATGTTGCAGGAAGAAAGGAAGAGCGACCATTGCCAGCATTTGTGCCAAGAAGGAACAGATGGAGGTTAGGATGGATACGGAGAAGATAGGGATTCTGAGGAGGTCAAAAGGGAGTAAAGGATAAGTTTCGTGGAGTTGTCTTCGGACAAAAAAGAAACCGATGATTAGTAATGCGACTAATCCGGCAGCGAGGATAGAGCTGTTGATACCGTGTGAGGCTCCTTCTATAGAAGCCATCAACAAACCAAATGTAAGGGCATTCATCAGAGCATCTCTCCAGTCCAATCGTCGTTCTGCGGAACGGACGGGATTATAAGGGAGGAATCGTTTTCCGAGGACGAGAGCGACGATACCTACGGGAATATTAACGGCGAAGAGCCATTGCCAGTGAGCGATAGATAGGATACCCGCGGCGATGGTTGGTCCGGCAACGGAAGATACGGCCACTACTGTTGCATTAATCCCCATTCCCCGTCCCAGTTGAGCTTTAGGATAAATAAACCGAATCATGGTGGTATTTACGGAGGTGACAGCAGCAGCTCCAAATCCTTGTAATACGCGGGTAAATACCAGCATAATGAAGGATTGTGCGAGGGCACAACCTATTGAAGCTGCGGTGAACAGGGCAAGTCCGGCAAGATAAATTTTACGGTATCCGATTACATTCCCCAAGGCGGAAAAAGACAAAAGCGAAACCATGATTGCCAACTGATAGGCATTGACAACCCAAATGGAATCGGCGGGAGTAATACCTAATTCCTGAGCGATTGTAGGCAATGCGACATTGGCGATAGCTCCGTCAATCACCGACAGGCTGACACCGAATGCGACAGCTAATATGGCTCCTATTCTTTGAGGCATAGGTATTCCATCTTCCGGAACAGGATATGTTTTCGGGGATATCATGTGTCAGTATGATTGAGAAAAAATCGTACAAAGGTATGAAAAAAAAGTTACTCTTTAGAATTATGAACATGGATAGGATATTTGAGAGAAGAGTAACTTTTTTTTCATAGTTTTCCCAATAGCTTGTACTGACAGGGGTATTCAATCAAAGAAGGGAAGAAGTATCTTTCCTCTTAACTTTTTTTTGAAAGGGTACTGTGTTGACAAGATGAATCCTCTATTTTTGTTCTGAGAGCGGGGAAGTTGCTGTTCCTTCTTTTTTTGAAAAATTTTTCCAGGCATCATAAAAGGCTTGAATGTTGGAAAAGGGAATGTGTGGAGGGACATCACATCCGGTAGATAATATAAAATTAGGGAACCGAGCCGTATCTGACAATAATTTTTGAGTAGCCGTATATACCTGTTCTTCAGAACCTTGTTGAAACAGTCCGACAGGGTCTAAGTTTCCCATGATGAATAGTTTTTCGGGCACATTTTTCAATACTTCCGTTAAGTCTGTCTTATTCCCGAAATGCAAGGCATTCGCTCCGGTATTAATCATGGCTTGTGTTGCATGACCTTTGTTTCCGCAGTTGTGAAGGACGAAAATGAACTGTTCGTCTTGTATTTCATTTACGATGGGCCGAATGAAAGCGGTGGAGTATTCCATGCAATCGTTATTAGAAATCAATCCGGCGACAGGTTCTGCCATAATGATGCCATTTACTCCGGTTGCTTTAATTGCTTTGCAGTATTCCATAAGGAATAGGGTACATTTTTCCAAAAGCAGTTTTACCATATCCTGGTCGGTAAATAGAGCCATCATGATTTCCGAGATTCCGTATAGTCGGGCAGCCAAAGAGAAAGGCCCGATACATCCGGCCAATACCGGTTTGTCCTGAATGGCACAGGCTGTTCGTTGGAAAGCTTTTAAGTATTGCGGGATACGTCCTTGGTGTAAAGAAGGAATGTTCAATGCTTTTATGGAAGATAAATCTCCCACGAGAGGAGATACGATATCGGGGAGTTCATTTTCCGGAAATTCTGTTTCAGCACCGAAAGCCTCAGCTTCTACGGTTAGATCCATGATGGTAGTAGAGGCCGAGGGAGGAAATTTCTCGTTTAAAGCAATGATTGCCTCGGCGTGTATTTCCCCTTTTGTAACCGCTTCCTTTACTGTTTTCCCACAGAGTTCAATTCCCGGATGCGTCATGATAGGAACTGCTTTACATCGTTCTCCTTCCGGTATTTCCTTTAGCCATAAAGACAAGTTTTTCATTTTTTCCTTCTTTTACGTTTATAACAGGTATCCATCTCACAATATCGGCATCCGTAGGCTTTTTCATTGACTTGAGTTCCTATCCCGATTATCCCGCTGATGGATTTTTCCGGGAGCATCAGACATTCTTCGGAAAGTATTATGCCGCAGGGTTTTCCGTTTAACAGACGAAACAGTGTTTTTTGATCCGTTAGAGGCCATCCGCAATATCCGGGACTGAATCGATGAGTGTGTCGTTTAGGGGCTGTTTCCTGTTCCAAGAAAGTTTCCATTTTATCCCCGACGGCCTCCACCAAACAAGAGCCTATTGTGTCGATGATGAAATCGTGCAATAAATTTTCTTGAGCCACTTCTTTCCGGTATTTTTGAAATTCGTTTCCTACGGTTGCCGTAAAAAGGGCAAATTGGTCAGCCCCTTGCAATAAACGGCTTAAGATTTTCCCTACATGGAAAGTTGCTCCGTTTTCCAATATGACTTTCTCTCCTTCTATTTCCCCATTCAGGATTTGAAACAGGCAGGAAGGATGGACCACTTGTCTGACTTCATTGAAAAGCGTTTCAATAAGGAGCCGTATTTCATCCTTAGGCGTTACCTGTCCATATCCTATTTCCTGTAATATGGATGAAAGAGGGAAGGATAGTTGTTCAACTTCTATGGAATATTCATTATCCATATCAGCCAGCGATTAATCTTTGAGCCAAGGCTACGGCCGCATTGGCATTCTCACTATACCCGTCGGCTCCTATTTGAGCAGCAAAAGCTTCTGTTACGGGAGCGCCGCCAATCATTATTTTTACTTGTTTTCTTAGTCCGGACTCTTCCAATGCCTGTATTATGGTTTTCATGTAATTCATGGTTGTTGTGAGGAGGGCGGAAAGACATACGATTTGTGCCTTATGCTCTTTTACCGCCTCAACAAACTTGTCCGAAGAAATATTTACTCCCAGATTGATAACATCAAACCCGCATCCTTCAAGCATAAATGCGACCAAGTTCTTACCTATATCATGCAGGTCTCCCTTTACCGTACCTATCACTACTTTTCCCATTCCTTTTGTTCCTTCTCCAACCATTAAGGGTTTCAGTATATCCAAAGCTCCTTTCATGGCTCTGGCAGACATTAACAATTCCGGGACGAATGCTTCTCCTGCTTCAAATCTTTTTCCTGTTTCGTGCATGGCTTTTGCCATGTATTCCTGAATAATGAGTTGAGGAGCAATCTGTTCTTTTACGGCTTCCGCCGTTATGTTTTCGGCCATTTCCAGATTTCCGTTCAGTATAGCGAGATATAAATTTTCTAAGTCAGTCATTTTGTCAAATTCTTTAAGCGTTTCTTATTTCACGTAAGGTATCTATCAAAGCGATGGCATTTTCTATGGGTACATTGGCTTGTATGTTATGAACGGCATTGAATACAAAACCTCCGTCTTTCCCCAATATTTCACATTGTTTCCATACATGGGCACGAATTTCCTCCGGCTTTGCGGCAGGGAGAATGCGTTGGGTATCAATTCCTCCTCCCCAGAATGTAAGGTCTTTTCCGAATTCTTTTTTCAAAAAAGCAGGTTCCATTCCTTTGGCATTGATTTGTACGGGGTTGATAATGTCAAATCCGGCTTCAATCAGACAAGGCAACAACGGAACCACTGCTCCGCAGGTATGTTTAAAGATTTTCCATGAAGTATTGCTGTGTATCCAGTCATTCAATCTTTTGTAATGGGGCAGCCATAGCTCCCGGAATGTTTCCGGGGAACAGAATTGAGAGTTTTGTGTTCCGAAATCGGTTCCGCAAGTAAAAACGACATCTACCTGATTCCCGACGGTTTCCCATAACCGTTTATAATTTTCAATGGCTATATCCGTTTGTTTTTCAAACATTTCCTGGATGAAGTTTTTACGCATTACGGTGGACATATACCATTCTGCTACGCTGCGTATTCCTTTGGGTTCTTTTACTCCCATTCCGGGGATAAAAGCGACATCTCCCAGTCCTGTTCCTCCGAAGCTGGCAATAACGGCCTTCCCGGTTTCCGCTGCTTTTTGTACGGCGTGTTTATAATATTCCAGTTCGTCATCGGACAAAGGTCCATATTCTTCCAGGTTATCTTCAGGGTTCAACTGGTCTTCTTCGATGGGCGGTTGTCGTTCTATGGCATTGATGAAATAACAAAGGGAAGGCATGACGGCACTGGGAGGATAACTTCTGTCTCCTTTGGCGTAAATATATACATCCCCTTCCTTGTCCGGAGTCAAGTCAATTCCAGAGGCAATCAGTACCTCTTGTCCCCAGGGTGTTGTCTGCTTGTGAACAGAAGATTCATCTATATCGAACATGTTTTTTGGTCCGAACAGAGGCGTACAATCTGTTCCGATAATCTCTTGCAAATCGGGTTCTATCTCCCCCAACATTTGGAAAGGTTCGATAATGTGTACAGGATGTTTTTCCAATCCGTAATGGTTCCTTAATGCCTCTACTATTTTACAGTGGATTCCGGTTACTGAAGTAGCCCCAAAATCTATGGGGATATGATCTGGATTACGGTGTTCCAACGCTGTTTTTACTCGTTCTTTTGCTGTCATATCACCAAATTTTAATTTTAGTATTCCCTTGTTTTATATTTTCTATCGGTCCGGGAGAGGGTTGTTCGGACCGAGGTATTCCGAAGAAGTCGATGTTTATTTCGATGGGTTTTCCATCCGGTTGTTCGAAATGTTGTCGGGGAAGTTTTGCCGTACCCAAACGGTCCGTATTCACCGTTTTAGTGGCGGGTTTCTCCATTTCCGGAAGTTCAAAAGCGAGATATACTCCGTCCGCTTCTTCCGATATGGTTACATTCGGGGAGAACTCGGTCTTGTCCAATTTCCTTGTTTCGTTGGCAAAGGGTACCGCTTGTTTGAAATATACATTGTCTTCGACCAACATGGGGTATGCCGCTTTGTTATATCCGCATAGCCCGTAGTTCCCCCGTACTTTTTCGAATTTTTCCGGTTCAGCCGGAGCAAATACGTTGTTTATGTATCTGTCATCTCCTCCGGGAATGATGGATAGTCCTGCTACATCGGTAGAGTGAGGCAGGAAGTAGGGGGTATATCTGCTGTATTCGACGAAATTGTATATTTTCCCCAAGAAGAGGTTATGTATGTATGCACCTCCTTGCGATTGTTCCGATATGGCTACCGGAGAACAGCAAATGTTGTTGTCGATGATAAAAGGTCCGTGATTTACTTCCAGGAAAATGTCTTCCAAGTCATTGTTGTAGAATAGGTTGCGAGAAACTCTCGTTCCTTGAGTCATCCAGTCCAACCAAACTCCTCTTCCAGTATTATGTATTCTGTTGTGTACGATTTGAGCATCTACGGCGGCATGAAATTTTATTCCTCCTATTTCAGCACCGTTGAATTGTCTTTTAGTCCAGATATCGTATATGTGGTTGTTTTCAATGATTGAAAAGGCAGCACCCATACTGCCGCATATCCCGGTTTGTTCGCAGTTGAAAATAGTATTGTTCCGAACGATGTGTCCTCCTATGTTTTCTTTGTTCCATCCGTTTCTGATGGCTCTGAAAGTTACTTCTATATAATGTAGAGAACCGTCGATGGAAGGGTCGTTTGACCAGACATTGTGTCCGCTGTCCCGTTCTTTTCCCAATGTGATACCGTTGCATTTGGAGTTGCAGATGATGTTGTTTTCGATAATCCATCCTTTATTCCAGTGAACAGCTACCATTCCAATCTGTTCGGCAGTAGGCGCAGCCCATTGTGTTGCGGCCTGACTGATGTGAAACCCTTTTAGAGTAATATAGTTAATTCCTTTTTTTTCAGGATAGAAACAGGTAGGTCTTACACTGATTTCAACCAATTCTTTGTTGGGATTGTATTTATGGAAATTGGCCCAGATAATGGTATTTGTACCGTCATTTTCGCAATACCAGGTATATTGTGTCCCTTCCGGGTCTTTTGCGGTAGAATCTATGGAAGGATGAAGGACTTTTTCCAAGGATTCTTTTTCATAGAGTGATTTTTCATTTAAGAAAACCTCCCCTGTATGATGTATTCTTCCCATATTGTTAAACCAGTCACCTTCAATCAGGTCTGTATAGGGGTTGTAAGAACCGAAGAACGAGTTGGGAATAACCACTTTCCAGGTACTTTCAGAATCTTTTTCTTTCACCCATCCGGTGATTTGTTCAGAACCTTTGATTTTCACCTCTTCCCCCGGTGCGGCACGATACACGATACGGTTTTCGTTGTCTGTTCCGCCGACAGGGGGATTCACCCATTCCCGATAGGTTCCCTGGTGTACGGTAATGACATCTCCCGGTAGAGCTGTTTGAGCTGCATGAGAGATGGTTCTGAAAGGAGCTTCTGAAGTTCCTGTATTTTTATCGTCTCCCTTTACGGAAACATGATATTCTTTTGCTTGGGCAGAGAAAAAGAGGATGGCAGTCAAACATCCTGTCAGTAATTTCTTTTTGTTCATTTTTATTGAATGGATTTGGTTTTTTATCAGATTTTTTTGTTGTCAAGTATCAAGGTTTGTTTTTGTTTTTTTGTCTTTGAAATTGGTATTTTGTTTTGTTAAAAGGTTTTATATTTTCTTTTATATGGTTGAATAGTGATAATTATTTAATGTATAGTTTTCTTTTATTGCAAAGTTATCACTCTTGTTATGGGTTTTAAATAGCAAATTCATGCATATTTATTATCTTTTTATTGCTTTTGTACTTTTTATATGGATATAATGACTATTTTTATTATCGGATAGCAGGTTTCAGTAGATTTATTCCAACAGGATTGATATAGAAAGACATATTATGGCGAAAATAGAATTAGGATTTGAGGGAGAGCGGTTTTTGTATATTCCGAATCCTTGTGTGAGTGAGATGGAGAACAGTCCATTGACCAATGATTTATATCTGTATTCGTTGGGTTATTTTTCTCGTGCGGCTCATCATTATATTCGTCGTCCGGATGGGTGTAATGAATATCTGTTTATTTATTGTACGGGGGGATGTGGTTGGGTTGAGTTGTATGGCGTCAAGATGAAATTGGGAACGAATCAATTTATTATTCTTCCTCCGAATATAGCTCATTGTTATTGGGCGGATGAGTCATCTCCTTGGACCATTTACTGGATTCATTTTCGAGGGAGTAAAGCCTCTTGTTTTTCGCAGGGTTTTGATAGTCCTACTACCATTGAACCATCAGCACAGTCACGCATAGAGGAGCGGTTGGATATGTTTGATGAGATGTTTTCTGTTTTGAATGAGAGTTTGTCGTTATCCCATTTACATTATGCGAATTTGTGTTTGGCTCATTTTTTAGGTTCTTTTTTGTATCGGGATATCTATTGTAGTAAATTTCGACGGAAAGAGTATTCAGAGAATGTGATGAAACGGGTTATTCATTATATGAATGATAATCTGGAATGTCGTCTTACGATGAAAGATTTGTCGTCTTTCAGTGGTTATTCCGATTCTTATCTGTACCGAAAATTTAAGAAAGAGACGGGTTATGCCCCCATGGATTATTATATTCGGCAAAAAATCAAGAAAGCGTGTAAGTTATTGATTCAAACCGATATGAAAATCAACCAGATTGCGTGTAAGTTAGGTTTTCGGGAGCCGCAATATTTTTCTCGTACATTTACACATGTCATGGGTTTGTCAGCGAAGGAGTATCGGATTCGCAACAGGGAATAATGGATTAAGGTAAAATTTGGAAAATAACAGTGAGTTTCCTGAGGAGAACCTGTGTTATTTTCGGAGTTCAGGTTAAGTTATTAGGGTAAGTTATATAACCTTTTCTCTCAATATCCTGCGTATTATATTCATATAAAAGGGACTGTGTCAAAATGAAAAATGACACAGTCCCTTGTCCTTTTCTTGTATAATTACCTGCTGCTTTTTAGTGAATGGTCAGTAATTCACGATATTTTGGCAGGGGCCAAACATTGTCATCCACAATCAATTCCAATTTATCGATGTGATAGCGTATCTTGTGGAGGTAAGGGCTTACTTCATTGGCATAATGGATGGCTCTGTCCACGATGTTGCTCATGTTGTTTCCTACTTTTCTGGCTTCGACCATCGCTTCGCTGTTTTCACGTATGAACTTGACGTGTTCCGCAATGATTTTAATGGTCTTAATCTCTTCTTCCGCCATTTCCATATATTCGTCCGGGAAGATGTCTTTTAATCCCCGCACATTTTTAATCAGTACGTTCTGATAGTTTATGGCAGTAGGAATGATATGATTTGCGGCCAAATCAGCCAATACTCGGGATTCGATTTGTATCTTTTTAACAAATGTTTCGTTTTTGACTTCATATCGGGCGTGCAGTTCCGTTTCACTCATGATGCCATGATCAGTAAACAACTTCATGAATTTAGGTCTCAGATAGGCTTTGAAAGCGTCGGGGACGCTGCTGATGGTTTCCAGCCCGCGTTTTGTCGTAGCTTCTTCAATCCATTCCTTGCTGTATCCATTCCCTTCGAATCGTATGTTTTTCGATTCTTTGATATAGGTCCGAATGGTTTGCAATATGGCCTCGTCTTTTTTTACTCCTTTTTCAATCAACGCATCTACTTCTTTTTTGAACCGGCAGAGTTGTTCTGTTACCGCAGCA
>CASFOM010000057.1 GCA_949296295.1 uncultured Alistipes sp.
AATAGCGAGAGCAGCCTGAACCATCCCGTTCAGCATTTTATTGAAAAACAGTTCATCTTCATCCTCTATTTCTTTATCCTCATCCTCATTTCCTTCATCTTCATTTCCTTCATCTTCATCCTTGATTTCTTTATCCTCCTCCTCGTATTCTCCATCCGGACTTATCTTGTATCTTTTCATTAAAAAGAGAAATTCATAATGTTCCTTGACCTTTTGTACGGCGGAAATCAGTTGTATGGCAGCACCTAACAGCAAGGCTTGTGCTTCTTCGCTGTCGGGGAAACCGCACAGGTTTTTCTTTAACCGGCGAAAGACGAAATTGGCAAAGGCAGCAGTAAAAAGAGGGGATGAGTTTTTTTCATGGTATTCAAAGGCAGCCTGAGAGGCATTTGAATAAATAATGGCAGCGGCTATTGACTTAGGATTGTCCGTAATGATGTCTCGGGCCTTTAGGTACATCTCATCCAGATATTGTTTTGTTTTTTCTTTATTTCCCTTTTTTAATGCTAAAAGAAACATCTGTTTGGCCATTTTTACTTCGGCCGCTCTACGCTTGATGGTTTCGTAATCTTGCATGTAATTATAATTTTTTTATTTGATTATAATAATTCTCTATTTCTTCCCAGCTACTTTCTTCCATGATGTATTCCATGCGCTCCATGAGCATTGCCTTCAACATGTTTCGCACATCTTTGTAATGGGCATCCAATTGATAACACCGCTCAAATCCGGCAATGGCCTGTTGAATGAAAAATCGTCTTTTTTCTTCACTCTCTCCCTTCCCCTTTAAAGGATTCTCCCATTCCGTCAATTGTTTACAGTGGGCATATATCCATGCCCAACGATAAGCGGTATCGATATCCAACGTATCTGGAGAAATATCATTTAAATATGTTTCAACAAGAGAAATTTGTAACTCTTTCTCCTCCCATATTTCTCCTACCCCTTCTATCCAACCGTAAATGAATCGTATTCGTTGTTCTTCATTGCATTGATCGCAATAGGCTTCAAGCCTTGTCTCGATTAAGGGGTCATTCAACAGATAATATTTGGCATGACTGTATCTTTCCTGAAAATAGGCGCTATTTTCGGGGGCGGCAAGAAAGGAAACCGAACTTTGAGGCTCCTCTGCCATGATTGCGTAATAGAACAGCATGGATTTTTTTTGCGGATCATCCTCTTCCAAAGTAGCCGTAACCTGTTCCAATTTTTTGTAATAGAGCTGTCGTTCCGACTCATGGGTAATTATTTCATCGGGATTAATGTCTTTCCTCAAATACCATCTGTGGGAGAATGGATGTTCGAATATAAACTCTTTCAAAAGGAACGCCAACGTTCTGAAATGGAGCATATGGAATGTCTCAGGAGCCAACCGTTCCATTTCCGATTCCCTCAGGCCATTGGGGGATAGAATGATAAACCGTACCATTTCTTCATACTCCGGTCCATATCCCAATCCTTCGCACAGATGATGTAATACGAAAAAAAATAAAGCAGTATCCGATTTCGGAGCCTCGTCATATAGCTTTTCAATGTATGTGTTAATCTTTTCCATTTCGGAAGCTCCGTTGTCACTTTCCCGTATTTCCAGCATGTTCCGTGCGCTGAAATTAGCCAACAAAGTCATTATTAAAGCGATACGTAAAGGGGTGTTCCCTTGTTCTGTCGTTATTTTATGGGTTACGGCGGCAGGCAGTGATACGTTGAACAGTCTTTCGTAGCTTTGTACGATGAGTAGATGGTCCTTTTCTCCCCCTGCTTTCAATGGATAAATGTATATTCCGGAACGGTTGTTTTCGATTTGTTCAGCATTTTCCGGCAGAGCGGTAGCAATGAGCTTACAATCACTGTTGGTCCATGTTAGGAAAATATCCTGATGTCTGACTTTTTCAAAAAAAGATATATTCCCCAGGAAAGTAACTATGTCAATGCCTTTTTCTTTGTATTTCCTTACCGCTTCAAAAAATAACCTCTTTATTTTCGGATAGTTTTTGTCGTCATTCTCCATTTCTATCGGATTTTCTCCGGCAGATTTCTGCAATTGTTGCACCCATCGAATCAGAATGGGTGTTATGGTCTGGGAATAAGGAGAAATGCCAGCGAATGCAGCGAGGCAAATCGTATTTTCTTTCTGGGAATAATAATGAAAAAGTTGAGCCATCAACACCTCTTTCCCCCATCCCGTTGGAGCCGTAATACAAAGCCTGGGATGTCTTAGAGATAGTTCCAAGAGCCTGTCATATTCCGAGAGAGTCGGTTTCCCATCCGTGTTGCACTGCAACAGATATGCAATATTCATCTCCTCTTCCTTTTGCCAGGTTATGTCCGAAGTCATTTCTCCTATCTCTTTGTCTATCTCGGTACATAACGCATCATATACTAAGTCGGCAAATTTTTCTGTTCCCTCAAAAGCATTGTTTTTTGCATTCCACTGCAAGGAATAATGATGGCAAATCCCCGAGAAATTTAATTGCTCACTTATAGAAACAATCCTTTCTTTCAGATTGTTCAAGTTGTTGTTTAATAAATTTTGTGTTTCAACGGATATTCTGGAGTTCTTGTTGTCGTCATAATCGGCCAATATATGTTCGGGCATTCCCTTATAGGAATTTTCATCTCTAAAGAAGAACAGGCTATGATCCAAATGTTCTCCATTATTCCCAATGGCTCCATACAGAATTTCCAATTCAGTAACGCTTTTTTTGGAGCTTCCATTGATTAATACCCTTTTTTCCTTATTTAGTCTGTCGAAGATAAATTTCCATCTTTCCTGGTCCGGAATCCACCCATATCTGTTTCCTATGAGCGCGATAAAAAACGGACGAGCCTTGTCGATATTTGACAAACATATCTCCAATACTTCGTTTTCAGCTTTTTCTTCTTCCAATCCTTCGGTATTGACCCCTATTCTCAGATCAATAAACTGAAATTGGATGCATTTCTTTCTGTATCGTTCGTTTAATCGGTGCTGCACGTCAAACTTTATAATATCTCTCTCCGCATCCATATCCCGGAATGTACTGCTGATGAAAATGAGATATTTTTTCCAGACTTTTATCTCCTCCATATGTATTTATTTCTTTTTTTCAATTTTATATCCGAGCATACAAATCATTTTCAATGTACCTATTGCCGTATTGAAGTCATAAAGTTTTTCTTCTTCTGACAACTGATCATACTCAATGAGACAAGGATGCAGTTTGTTCTTGTCATCCCGTTGTTCCCCCCATTTCCACCCTTGTTCCATTCTTGTCTTTGCCCATATTTCATGTACGTTTCGCGCCAAATCTTCCGCTAATTCCATCAGTTCGTCAGGCAGGGTTATGCTGTCGGTATCCAAAGGGAGTGGCTTGTATTCGTTTTTCATATCTTGTCGTATTGAAATTTTAGTTTTCAGCTTGTTTTAAAATGTCCGGAATCATGACAGAGATGATATAGTCGTAATCCTCTATCCCCGGATCACAGCAAGGCAAATCTTCAAAAGGACAAATGTCGAGATGAGCGCGCTGTATGCCATTCTTTAACTCGTTTTTGTACTTTTCAAAATCGTCACTGCCATATAGTTCCTGACATTTTTTCCGTTCATTGGGAGTGAGTGCCCGATATCCCATAAGCAGCTTTTCCATGTTCCAGCGATTATGTTCTACGGTAGCAAGCCGATGTAGCTTTTCATATAACTCGTTTCCCGTCTTGTCTTTGTCTATTATCAATTTCCCGTTATTGTCGAACGAAATACCTTGTGCTAACCGATTGTATTCCTCATTGGAAATTTCGGCTGATTTTAATTTTGTTTTCAAAGTCTCCGCATTGTATATGTTGGACCACTTTGCCCATATCTTGGCCGTTTCCCAATTTTTCAGACCTGTTTCCGCAAATCTCTCACGAATATACTGAATAGGATTCTTGTTTTCCGATACTCCCTTTTCCCCGTTTTTTAAATCCCATACCATATCATATATTCCTTCAACAAAGGCGGGTTTCGGATCGTTGAAAATCATCGGATGTATGTGCCCCTCTCCTTTCATTCCAAAAGGTTTTAGTTTGCAGAACCTCATTCCTTCGGCGTTTATACCATTCACCATGGCCGCTTCTTTGGGCTGATAAACAAGGACTTGTTGTACGGCATCACTTTCATATACTTCTGCGGGGAGATAAAGGACAGAAGCCAAAGCCTGATTGGTGTCCGGAATAGTTACAGCCATGGTGATCAAGGCCTGTTCGTCCATGCAACAACTTTTCAGATATTCTTGAATATGGGGAGCCTGTATTCCCCCCTTGATAAATTCCCATTCGATATCCAAGAAGTCCTGTTCCGGAATGTTCCACTGGGCCTGCATGTTCTCTTCGGAACAAAAACGCCATTTTGATAACATTTTCAATCCCTTGAATCGCCCCATGAAATATTCCATTTCTTCCTGTGCATTAGGATCGATAAAGGTTATTTTGGTCCTTAAATTCTTATCTCTGATAAAATTGGGGTAATGAGCAGTATGAGCACATTCCAAAGCTAAGGCAATCCCCATTTTAGACATTCCCGAGATGACTATATGAACCCGTTTGGAGGCCGAGTAGGGTAGTCCTGTGGCGTCAATGGGCTTGTATTCGGAACAGACTTTCTGAGCCCATGTTTCGTAAAAATTGAAAGGTATGAATTCTAATTTTTCGTTTATTAATGACCGAATATCGGAAGCTTGGAAAGCAGTAAATGTGGTTTGGTTTTCGAAAAGGACAAAACATTTAATCTTATATCGGGTGTGTTTCGCCATATATTGTATGCATTTCATATTAAGAGCATCGTGCAAAGGCTCTTCCTCTTCTTCCCCAATTACATAAATCGCTTCCGCACGATCGTAATGTAACGCCTCCAATTCCGATTCGTTGCTTCTGTCCCCATAATACAAAACCATCCTTTCATCTTCTCCGAGGACGGAATTGAGATTTCTTCTCAATGCCTCAATATTGCTGCTTGTCAAAATGAATATATGATTCAGGTCGGGCTGTTTTTCAATTAAATCTTTACATAGTCGTATTACCATTTCGTGTCCCCCGATAATCACGACAAACTTCCCGAAAGCAAAATTGTATTTGTATCGACAGGTTCCCATAAGAAAACCATCCCCTCTTCTGTCGAACAGATTGGTGATGGATGAAACCAAAAGCCCCGACATCAGGGTTACTCCGGCAATCCCGGTAATCATGGCCCATATCTGACTTCTGTGGGTAATTGCCATATGTTGGTTTCCGGGATCAATGAAGTAATATACTATGGTCCATAATAATCCGGGGGTATCCTTCATCTCTTCCCCCATCATCTCAGGTGTTCCGATGGGAATTTTGGACCAACCGTAGGCGGACACCATAATAAAATGAATGGTAACAGGAACAGCGATAATTACGGTAATGACTAATAAAATATTTTTTAATTTTCCTCCGGAGAGAATCCTGTCCAACCGAATATGATCAAAAATTAAAAGATAAACAGCCCCCGTTAAAATATATATGGCAGCCAATCCAGTGCCCCAAAAGAGCGTTGAGTTGATGAAATCATAAAACCCTCCTACTCCGGGACGTATGCAAGTCCATAATAATCTGCATAATATCATCACACAGAAAAACAGAACCGCCAGATTGTAAAGTCTTCGTAAAAATCTATTGTATTTCGACATTTGCACCTTTTGTTTTGTTCCTTCCTTTCCTTGGGAAACTTTCCCGGAAAAACAGAAAGGGTTTATCCTGTTTGAGCTTAGGATGATTTGGGGTATCCTTCTGTTCCTTCAATCAGATAACAATCGTTTCTCTTGAGGGAAAATAGAACCCATGTGTTCCATCCTTTTAGTTCTCCAAGCGATAAAATTAAAATAACCTCTTAATACCTTAAAAGTAAATTGAAAAAACGAGAAAAACAAGAGACTTTTCATTTTTACAATGATAAGGATTATCCCTTCCTCTTAAGGGAAAGATTTTTAATAAGGGAAGTGAGTTGTTTCCTTAAAAGGATTAGGGCTTATTTTCCCATAAACTTGCTTTTCGATTGATTAAATTAAACAGTTTCGTCAGTTTCTGAGGAGTACTATACCGGAATATTTTTCCCTTTTATCTGTCAGATAGTCCGATGTTTCTGCCTAATGATACTTGTTGTTTTCAGAAATGTGTCAAAGAAAGAAATGATAAATTTTTGGAGTTGAAGAAAATAGTGTTTTTTTTGAATAAAAATGTTGAGAATAGTACATATTTGGAATTTTTTTAATGAAAAATCGTGAGGTTGAAATAAAATTATTATATTGCGTACTGTTATGGAAATAGAATGTTTTTTATGAAGCGGAGTGATTTTTATTTTATTTTGGTGGTGCTAATCCTTTTTTTGCCCTTTTTTTTGTCGTCGGAGGCTTATGGTTGGTATCAGTCGTTTAATAGTGCTCATGGAATGGTAATGAGTTTTTTTAAGTTTGCCATCCTCTCGACCTTGGGGGAATTGTTGGGGCTTCGTATCAGTACGGGGAGTTATTATCGAGAAGGCTTTGGTGTTCTTCCTCGTGCTTTTGTTTGGGGAATTTTAGGAATGGGGATTAATATGGCTTTTGTTGTTTTTTCGACAGGCGTACCTGCTTTTGCGGGTTATTTGGGCGTCTCAGAACCGGGAGCCATTATGCAGGGAGCTTTTTGTTTGAAAAAGGTTTTATTGGCTTTTTCCATTTCCGTTGTCATGAATACCATTTTTGCCCCTGTTTTTATGACGCTGCATAAAATTACGGATACACATATATTGGCGACAGGAGGGACTTTACGAGGATTTTTCACGCCGATACCGATGGGAGATATTATGCAGAATATGAATTGGCGGGTACAGTGGGGATTTGTTTTTAAGAAGACAATCCCTGTTTTCTGGATACCGGCGCATACGATTACTTTTTTATTGCCGGAAGAGGTCCGCGTTCTTTTTGCTGCTTTGTTGGGTGTCGCGTTAGGAGTCATATTGGCGATAGCTGCCCGGAAAAAATAACTTTATAGCTGAATGTATTTTCTTTTAATTGTAAAAAGTTAAAAGATAAAGTGTTTTTTTTGTTAATTATATTAATGAAAACATTGCGTTTTTTTGAGGTTGTATTAGATGTATCTGTTGAGGTGAATAGGGGGGAGTAGCTGTTCTGCACAGAGGGATTACGGAAATTTCACCGTTTAATATTGTTGTTTGTAAACATTCAGAAGAATTGTTTGGCTGTTATTTATGTAATAGTTGATTTTTTAATGTACCATTTCTTATACAAAAAGAGTTTTATATAATTTTCACCATTTACCTTTTTAGTTGATTTAATGTATTGTTTATTGATTATCAATTGTTTAAATATGTTTGTCGTGTATTGGTGATTTTTATTGCCTATTCATTTGTTTTTCTATCCAGGTCATAAGTACGGATACGACATAGTGTTGTTCTTCCCGGGTTAGTTCTCTTCCTGCGGGGATATGATGCCATTTGAAGAAGCATTTTCGGCAACAGCAGGCTGTTGCGTGTTGAGCCAGGAATACGGGATGTCCTCGCATGGGTGTTTGTTTTCCGTCGTTTGGGATATTTGCGGGAGCCAGTCGTTTTGCGACGAATTCTTCGGCATGTTTTTGTATGGTTTTCAGACCTTTTTCTATTACATATTCTTTGTCTTTTGGTGTCAGAAAAAATCGACTTCGGAAGTTCGATTTAGAGAGTCGATCAAAGAGGTCGGATAAATCAAATTTTTCTTTTTCCGATGCAGTTTTCGTTTCTTTCATACTATCCATAAGAGATTGTTATTGTTTACTTTATTTTTGAATTAGAGTTACTAAATATATTGTCCAAGCCGGTTATCATATTGGTATAAAGTTGGATGATAATCATATTATCTTTGGCTTTTTTATGTCTGTTTTTTAAATACAGGAATCTTACCTCTGTTTAAATTCAGATTTAAAAGAAGGGAAGATTCTATTAAATATGGTTTCTTTTTTTTACATATTTCTATAATAGAATAGTAGGAATATTTTTGATAATCAGATGTGTAGTATATCTGAAATCCTGCTTATGCAATATATTCAAGGAATGCTTCCACTTGCTGTTTTAAATCAGACAATTGTTTTTCAGTCAATATCATATTGTTTTTGGTCCATGCTTCTATATTGAGAACGATGCCTGTTTGGGGATTGGTCATGACACGAGCCTGTAAAGATGGAGATGTCAGCAGTTCGGTTAGTTTTTCCCTACACTTTGCTGTTCCGGAATTTCCCCCTGCTCCACTCATTGTGACCGCTTTGTTGTATATGGCGACAGGAGTTTTACGGTCACCGGAAGAGATTGGTCTTGAAAGCCAGTCGATAAGGTTTTTTAGATGTCCCGGATAGCTATGGTTATATTCTGGAGAGAATATCCAAATGGCATCTGCTTCTGCTATTTTAT
>CASFOM010000058.1 GCA_949296295.1 uncultured Alistipes sp.
ATATCTTCCAATTTTCAAGGACAAAATTATGCTCCTCAATTACGTCAGGCTTATGTGAGTTTTTTAGGTTTGACCGTAGGTCAGACCTGGAGTACTTTAGTTGATTTGGCCTGTTGTCCTCCAACTATTGATTATGCGGGTCCCAATGGATTGTCGTATGTATTGAATCCGATGATTCGCTATTCCCGGATGTTTGCTCGAGAACGAATGCAATTTGCTCTTTCTTTGGAGTTCCCGCAATTAAATGGGACTTATGGCTCTCATGCAGCTCATATTCCTCAAAGTGTTCCTGATGTAATCGGTTATTTACAATTTAACTGGAATAATGGGAAGAGTCATATTCGAGCTTCCGGAATTCTGAGAAATATGGCATATCGTAATTTAAATAAGGACCAAAGTGAAATGATGCAAGGATGGGGTGCTCAAATTACCAGTGTAGCAGCCTTGGGAAGACGAGTATCCTTGTTCGGTCAGTTTATTTATGGGAAAGGGATAGGTTCTTATTTGAATGATATTGGAGAGTTGAATCGGGATTTGGTTCCTAATCCGGAGAAGACAGGGTATTTGCAGGCATTACCCATGTGGGGTGTTACCGGAGGGTTACAATATACCTTTAGCAAACGGGTATTTGCTTCTGCGGCCTATGGTCAGTCACGATTATATTCCGACAGAGGGTATGATCCTTCCGGAATGTACAAGTATGGTCAATATATCGTAGCCAATACTTTTTGGAATTTGACTTCGAATTGTCAATTAGGAATTGAATATTTACATGGAATTAAGACGGTTCATGGAGGAAAGAAAGCCCATGCCAACCGGATGAACTTAATGGTTCAGTATAGTTTTTAGTCCTGTTGATGAAGTATGGTAAAAATAAATTGAGCTATTGTGTGTAGGGTAAAACTTTCTGTCCTGTTTTTGAGAAATACGTTGTATTTATTGAAATAGGATGATTATTTGATGTAGTGGGGTTTGCTCAAATAACAGTTATTCTTCTTATTATTAATGCTTGTATCTTAAAGGAGGTGTGCCAGGTTTATGGATGGCAATACCTCCTTTATCTTTGCATTCATTCCGATAATATCTTAAATCGTATTCGCAATATTTCATTGTCTTTGTTGTAATCAGAAGAGATGATTTTGAACTTTCCTTTAATTTCTTTGAGATTTTCGACATGACATCCAATACAGGGACAAGCATCGTAATTACCAATTCGGACAATACGTATTGTGTCTCCTGCATGTTCGGGAAGGCGTCCGAGATCATAATGTCCCATTGCATCTGTTCGAGAGATAAATTCTTCTGTTATTGAAATATCTTCCGACAGAATTTGATTGATTTCATCTTCTATTTCTTTTATTTCTTCAGAGGTAAGCGTTCTGGAACATTTTAAGTCAATTTTGCTTTTTTTCTTTTCGATGTGAGTTGTAAAAGCTCTGGGGCACTTCAATTTTCGGGAGACAATACCATTTAATAGATGTTCAACCGTATGCATGGGAGCCAGCGCTAAATCTTGAAATTTTGTGTTTGTTGTTGGAATATTCATATATTGTAATGTGTTCGGAGGTTTGTAAAAATCATTTCTATCAAAAAATCATCATTGTATGAATAGTAAAATTAAACATTTTCTGAAAGATAGATAGAAATAGATGGGGATAATTTCCCTTTTCCAAAGAATTCTGGAGTTATAAAACAGGTAGCTTCCTGATTCTGAAAATAATGAGAAGAATGGAATAGCTAATATGACATATCGTCTTCGATAAAAATAGATTCTCCTAAATGTTTGGGTTGTTTATTGGTTATAATATCAATAACAGCTTTTACACGAGCCAATCCTTCTCTTACTTGTGTTTTGAATCCGGCGATAGCATTTACGTCCTGGGCATTAAATCCGATAACTTGCAATCCGTGTTTATGTGCGATATAAATAGCTCTTTCATTATGGAATTGTTGAGATATTACGGTGAAACTTTTTTGTCCGAATATCTTGTTTGCTCGAATTATCGAATCCAAAGTTCGTAATCCGGCATAGTCCATAATGATTGCAGATTCTGGGATTCCTGCGTTTAATAATGCTTTCCTCATCTCTTCCGGTTCATTATAATCGTTTTTGTGGTTGTCTCCGCTAACAAGAATATATTTTATTTTTCCGTTTTGGTATAATCTGACCGCCGCTTCAATACGGTATTGAAAATAAGGGTTTGGATTTCCATTATTCAGGACAGGGATGGTTCCAAGTAATAATCCTACCTTATTATAAGGGATTGTTTCGGTTGAAGAATAGGTTTCGGTTTGACTTGCTTGTTTAACTATATGATTACAAACTAATATTGCTGTGATGGATAATAAAATCAAGATTGTCAATCCGATACCCGTATATCGCAAAAGGATTTTTTTCATGACAAATACTTTAAAATACAGGAAATAAATTAAAGTTATGCAACAACAAGGTCATTCGTGATTCTCCCTGTGTTAAAAGATTTTATAACAATAAAACATCCAGTGAACATGTTTGCAAATGCAGGAAAATTTCTGTAAATCATGGTTTTGAATGATGAATTTGTAACCTTGTAAATCGGCTTTTACCAATTGTGAATAATTTATACCCATTCTTCTCCCTGATAACTGTTTTACTTTTACTTAATCATTTGAGGGAAAAGAATGGGTATAGTCGAACTATTTGTTAATTTCTTATTTTAAATGATTAAAAAAACCTTGTTCACAAAGTGTTTCGAAAAATTTTTCGGAGAAATAAAGATTCTCTTCGGCTTTGTATCTGCGTTCAGTAAAGATTTTTGCTAAATTTTCCAACTTGTTTTCTTTTAATAATTGTTGTGTTTCTTCAGACGCTTCTTTAGCAGCATATAATCGGTTTATGTCGTCATCAGTATAATCAGAGTACCGTTCTTGATGAACAACAGCCTCTACGGGTAATCGGTCAGTCAGTTGTTCTGGAATTTGGTCTGGATAACCTACTGTTACAGTTGTAATAGGAATGACACCAGAGGGAAGTTCCAATACTTGGGATATTTGATTGGCGTTATAAGTCGTTGTACCTAAGTAACAGATGCCGAGTCCTAATTTTTCAGCTTCAATACAGAAATTTTGAGCGGCTATCACCGTATCGATGGTTGCAGCTACGAACCATGCAAAATTATCGTAACGAGGTTCTGCGCCACGAAGACGGCACCATTTACTGAATCGGTTGATATCAGCACAAAACGTTACTACTGCAGGCGCTTCCTTTACCATAGGTTGGTTGAAATGGCAAGGGGATAATTTTTCTTTTTCTTCGGGCAATGTGGTTACTATAATGCTGTACAATTGCATATTTCCAGTATTGGAACCTCTTATGGCAGCTTTTAACATTTTGTTCATTACTGCCTTTTCAATAGGGGTGGATTTGTATTTCCGAATACTTCTGTGGTTAAATAATGTTTTCATGATCTACCAATTTATAAAGTTTATCTCCACGTCGAGCCAGTTCTGGGGTTATAAAAGAACATTTCTCTCCTTGTACGGCTGTTTCGCAGGGAAGCATATTTACTCGTAACTCATTTATGGTTATCTCCATAACACCGGTCGTTTCTCCCAATAATATTACTTCATCTCCTTGGTTTAAAGGAGTTGCTTCTACCAATAGTTCAGCAACGGATAGGTTTTTGAAAAAGTTGGTTACTTTCCCTACATATACTTTTTTCTTTGTAGCAGAAGAACCATAATGTTGGCTCCACTCTCCTAACCTGCGTCCTAAATAATATCCATCCCAGAAACCTCTGTTGAATACTGTGGATAGTTGTTGTTTCCATTGTTCTGCCTTTTCTTGAGAGAAATTACCGTCTATTACGGATTGTACTGCTTCATTGTAACATTTGCAGACACATTTGACATATTCGGCAGAACGGGCCCGTCCTTCCAATTTTAATACTCGGACGCCAGCCTCAAGCATACGATCAATAAAGTCAATGGTACAAAGGTCTTTAGGAGACATAATGTATTGATTCTCTATTGCCAGTTCTTCTCCTGTATCTCGATCTTTGACCTCATAAGCCCTGCGACAAATTTGTCTGCAAGCGCCTCGATTGGCGGATTTGGCCGTTTCATGAAGGCTTAAGTAACATTTCCCTGAGATGGCCATACATAAAGCCCCATGAGCAAACATTTCGATACGTATATATTCTCCTTTTGGTCCCCGTATATTTTCATTCCGGATATTGTCGTATATGCGTCGTACTTGAGTAAGATTCAATTCCCGAGCCAATACAACGACATCGGCAAAGGCTGCATAAAAGCGGAGCGTTTCGGTATTGGATATGTTCAACTGAGTAGATATATGTACTTCTACTCCCTGCATTCGAGCATAATTTATAGCTGCCTGATCTGACGCAATGATGGCTGTAATTCCCGCTTTTTTTGCACAATCAATAATTTCATGCATGGCAGTTATATCCTCGTCATACAAAATACAATTGACAGTCAAGTAACTCTTGATGCCATTTTTTTGACAGATATCCACAATCTTCTCCAAATCATTCAAGGTGAAGTTAAAGGAAGATTGACTACGCATATTTAATTTTTCTACGCCGAAATATACGGAATCAGCTCCACCCTGAATTGCTCCCATCAATGATTCGTATGAACCGACAGGAGCCATGATTTCTATTTCATTTCTTTGCATTATTTGGTAAAAAGGAATTTTTTGGAAATTTATTGACCTTATTTTTCCCGGTTTAACAACAACAAAGATAATGCTTTCATTTCTGTTTTTCGGTGTATGGGTAAATCGATGGTGTTGAAAATATCAGATGCTTCTGAAAAATAGCGGTTTATGGCATATACAGCTTCCTCCTTTACATTGTAATAATCGTATAAGGCCCGTATTTTGGAAATTTTATCTTGGTCATCAAGAGAGGTGTCCTGTATTAATTTTGCCAGTATGTTTCGGTCATTTTCAGTTGCTTTTTCCATGGCTTTAAGATGGAGAAAGCTTTTTTTTCCGCTGACAATATCTCCTCCGATGGGTTTCCCGAAATTTTTATTCCCGTATAAGTCCAACATGTCATCTTGTATTTGGAAAGCAATTCCTAACCGAATTCCGAAATCGTACAGTTTGTCACAATCATCTTTGGGCGCTCCTCCAATAATGGCTCCCATTTTTAACGCTCCTGCAATCAATACGGACGTTTTCAAGGTAATCATGTTGATATAATTTTCAATGGAAACATGGTCTTGTGTTTCATAGTCCATATCGTATTGTTGTCCTTCGCATACTCCGATAGCCAGTTTATTAAACTCTTCAAGCAGAATATTTAGTTTGTCCGTACGGCAACGAGCTAACCATTGGTAGGCAAGTATGGTCATTGCATCTCCGGAAAGAATGGCAATATTGCTGTTCCATCGGGCATATACGCTGGGGCGTCCACGTCGTAGGGGAGCATTGTCCATGATATCGTCATGAAGCAGTGTGAAATTATGGAATATTTCTATGGCCAAGGCAGCATTTACAGCTTCTTCTATGTGGTCGTTGTACATATTTGCAGCGAGCAGCAACATCAGGGGGCGGATTCGTTTTCCTTGAGCGTTCAGGGAATAGGAGATAGGTTCGTATAATTGTTTGGGAGTTTGAGGTAATTCAATTGTTTTTATTCTTTGCTCCAAAAGGGATAAAAGTTCGTCTAATTGATACATTTTGTCTTTTTTTTTAACAAAGAAAGAAAATAATTTTTAAATTTGGAGCATAAAAATAAATTTTAATAAACGGAGTAATTTATATGAAACAGTTAGCAGTAGGAATAGATATCGGAGGGACCAATTCGGTGTTTGGTTTAATTGACCGGGAAGGGAATATGTATGGCGAAGGAGTTGTTCAGACAAAGAAGTTTCCCGATTTTGATCTTTATTTGGAAGAGTTATACATTGGCATCAATTCATTATTAAAGACAATAGATTTTGAATATGAATTGATGGGAATAGGTATAGGAGCTCCCAATGCCAACTATTATCGAGGAACTATTGAAAATGCGGCTAATTTGATTTGGAAAGGAGTTATTCCGTTCGTAGATAAGATGAAGCGCTATTTCCCCAATCTGCCTATTATCATAACCAATGATGCAAATGCGGCTGCTATTGGAGAAATGGTTTATGGTGCGGCCAAAGGGATGAAAGATTTTATTGTTGTTACTTTGGGAACAGGATTGGGAAGTGGTTTTGTAGCCAATGGACAGTTGATTTATGGTCATGATAGTTTTGCCGGAGAGTTGGGACATGTGATTGTGAATCGAGGAGGTCGTATGTGTGGATGTGGTCGTAAAGGTTGTTTGGAAACCTATGTTTCGGCAACAGGAATCAAACGTACAGCTTTTAAATTATTGGCAGATCATATAGAGAATAGCGAGTTTCGTAATTATTCCTACAATGATTTAACGGCAGAGATGATAACCAAAGCGGCATTGAATGGAGATCCTTTGGCAATAGAAGCGTATGAATATACGGGGATGATGTTGGGGCAGGCATTGGCTGATGCTGTAACCATTACGAGTCCTGAGGCAATCTTCTTGTTTGGAGGATTGGCAAAAGCAGGTAAATATATATTTGAACCGACGAAGAAATATATGGAAATGCATATGTTGTCGAATTTCCGTAATAAGGTTAAGTTGTTGCCATCAGGGATAGATGGAAAGAATGCAGCTGTTTTGGGTGCATCTGCTTTGATTTGGCAGGAAATAGAATCGAATTAGTAACTCCTTTATATAAGGTCTTATACAAGATGGTTCTGACGTTTTTTGTTAAACAACATTTTTCTTGTATGTCTTTAATATAAAACCGGTTCATTTAAAAATTGAAAATAAAAGAACATTCGGATATTCTCCGTTGTTCTTTTATTTTGTTTTGAGGAGGTAAATTCTGATGAGATCAATTATTTTAGGAGTCCATAACCAGGCTGTAATTACCCCCATCATATCGGCTATCATATCTTTATTGTCAAAATTTCTGCTTGTCATGGGTTGTATATATTCGATAAAACAGCCGTGTATGATAAGAAATAAGGCTATGATTATTTGTTTTTTTCTTTCCGTTTGTTTTGTAAACAGGATTGTAGCACAAAATTGAAGAGCAAAATAAATTCCGAAATGAACTAGTTTGTCAAAATGAGGGAAGGAAAAATTTCCCGGCATGTTTGTTGTCGGGAACAGCAATAATAAATGAATAAAGATAAAAAAAAGAATGGCGGGCAAGATAAATATTTTCCTGAAGTGGGAGAATAAAATTTTTTGTCTCATTCCGATACATTATATTGGTTTTATGACTGTTTCATTAAAAATATTTTTATCTTTGAACGTTAAACAAAATAACGTTTGATTTGTTATTATATTGTTAAAAATCAAAAACTATGGATAAGGCACAATTGATGATTCCCAATTATTTGTTTGAAGTAAGTTGGGAAGTATGTAATAAAGTAGGGGGGATATATACGGTCATCAGTACTAAGGCTTATACTCTTACGCAACAATTCAGGGACAAATATATTGCTATTGGCCCTGACTTCAATCGTGATGAGATGAATGTTGATTTTGAAGAGGATGTTAATTTGCTTAAGGGATGGAAAAGGAATGCCTATCGAGAAGGTTTGCGGGTTCGGACAGGACGCTGGAAGATAAAGGGTTCTCCATTGGTTATTTTAGTTGATTTTTCATCTTTTTTGCCCCAGAAGGATGCCTTGTTGGGAAAATTTTGGGAAGAGTATAAAGTAGATTCCATTAGTGGCCAATGGGATTATATAGAACCCGTATTGTTCGGATATGCAGCAGGTAAGGTTATTGAAAGTTTTGTACGAAATTATCGTTGTTTGCCGACAGATCGTATTGTAGCGCATTTTCATGAATGGATGACAGCTTCTGGCGGATTGTATTTGAAATCTGCTTTACCGGGAATAGCGAATGTATTTACGGCGCATGCTACGGTTATGGGACGGGCCATTGCTGGCAATGGATTGCAGCTTTATGGAGATATGGAAAAGTTCAATGTGGATGAATTGGCCCAGCGTTTTAATGTAGTGGCTAAACATTCCATAGAAAGAGCAGGGGCCCGGGAATCCGATTCTTTTACTACCGTAAGTGAGATAACTTCCGTAGAGTGTCGATATATGTTGGGTCGTACTCCGGATGTAATTACTCCGAATGGTTTTGAGGAAGAGATAGTGTGGAAGGAACCGGTATTGTCTGAGAAAAGGAAAGAGGCGAGAGAGTTGTTTTTAAGAATCGCTGAAGTTTCTTTAGGGAAAAAATATGATTCAGAACCATTAATTGTAGGCACCAGTGGTCGATATGAATTTCGGAATAAAGGACTGGATGAGTTTATTGATGCTTTGGCTGCATTGAATCGCAGTGAAACGTTATCTCGGGAGATATTGGCTTATATTTTGGTTCCTGGTTGGAATCATGGTCCGCGAAAGGATTTACAGTCTTATTTGGCAGGAGGAGAATTTCACAGTGATCCTTTTGCGATAAAAAATGTCACCCATTATATGGGCGACAGTGAAAATGATGCTGTTCTTCAGAAACTTCGTCAAGCCGGTTTATTGAATGAGTCTTCAGGCAAAGTAAGTGTGATGTTTGTTCCAGCTTATTTAAATGGAGTTGATGGAATATTCAATAAACATTATTACGAGTTGTTGCCAGGATTTGATTTGACCTTGTTCCCATCTTATTATGAACCGTGGGGATACACCCCTTTGGAAAGTATTGCTTTTGGCGTTCCAAGTGTTACTTCTTCTTTGGCAGGTTTTGGTCGTTGGGTGATTGCTCATGCGGAACATCATGAAGGGGTTTCCGTAATAGAAAGAAACGATGACACAAGAGTTTCGGTACAGGATCAGTTGGCAGATGTTATGTTGGAGTATGCTTCTTTGGATAGTGATACCCTCAACCATCGTCGTCAGGAAGCGCAGGAGTTGTCAAAAAGTGCTTTATGGAAGAATTTAATAACCAATTACTATCAAGCATATAGTGATGCTTTGGAAGCGGCCGCTAATCGAGGGAAGGAACAATTGTATAATGGAGGAGAAATTCATGAGCAGGCTAATTTCATTAAACAGCGCTTGGTGGCCAATGCTCCTTCCTGGACACGTGTCATGATAGAACGTCGTTTGCCGGAGCGTCTTCAGGCATTGGAAAAACTATCTCATAATCTTTGGTGGTCTTGGACCCAAAAGGCTCGAGCATTATTTGAAAGTATTGATTTGGAGTTGTGGAATGAGGTGGACAGGAATCCGATCGCTTTGTTGGATAATCTTTCTGCAGATCGGTTTGAGAAGTTGGAACAAGATGCCGACTTTTTGTCACGAATGGATGCAGTGTATGCTCAGTTCCAAGAGTATATGTCTCATAAGAGTGAGATGCAAGGACCTCGAATTGCCTATTTTAGTATGGAATATGGATTGCATAGTTCATTAAAGATTTATTCCGGAGGTTTGGGAATTCTCGCAGGGGATTATTTGAAAGAGGCAAGTGATCAGAATATTCCAATGAAAGCGGTAGGGTTGTTATATCGTTATGGATATTTTACTCAGAAATTGTCGGCTAATGGGGAGCAAGAAGCTACCTATGAACCTCAGAATTTTTATAAACTGCCGATAACTCCGGTACGGGATGAACAGGGTAATTGGAAGTCCATAGTGCTTCATTATCCAGGACGTGATGTTACGGCTCGTATTTGGCGGTGTGATGTCGGTCGAACAGAATTGTATTTATTGGATACGGATCATGATCTTAATCTGGAAGAAGACCGCAGTATTACACACCATTTATATGGAGGGGATTGGGAGAATCGGTTAAAACAAGAGATATTGTTAGGTATGGGCGGCATAAAGGCATTGACAGCTTTAGGTATTCAAGCGGATGTTTACCATTGCAATGAAGGTCATGCTGCTTTTATCGGTATTCGTCGCATTCAGGATTTGATTGCCCGTTATGGGTTATCTTTCAGTGAAGCATTGGAAGTGGTGCGTTCATCTTCTTTGTTTACCACTCATACTCCTGTTCCTGCGGGGCACGATGCTTTCCCTGAGTCTATGATTCGTCAATATATGTCTCGTGTCCCGGATGCTTTGAAAATTACGTGGGAACAATTCATTAGTCTGGGAAGAGTTAACCCGAATGACCCGGATGAGAAATTTTCCATGAGTTTCTTAGCATGTAATTTGTCTCAGGAGGTGAATGGTGTTAGCAAGCTTCATGGTGAGGTTAGTAAAGAGATATTAGGGGGGATGTGGCCCGGTTATTTTAAAGAAGAGCTACATATCGGATATGTAACGAATGGAGTCCATTTCCCGACTTGGGCAGCCTCCAATTTAGATCATATTTATCGGAAAGCGTTTGGTCCGTCCTTTGACCGATGTGATTATGACGTTTCTATATGGCAAGGTATCCGGAATGTTCCGGATGAAGAGTTGTGGGATGCAAGATTGCATTTGAAGAAGAAATTGATTGATTATATTCGTCGTCGGTTATCGAATCCAGAATCATTCCGGTTTAATACACCTGGAGATATCGTCAAGGTAGCAGAATCTTTGGATCCTCATAAATTGACTATTGGTTTTGCACGACGTTTTGCTACCTATAAACGAGCTTATTTGTTATTTTCTAATTTAGATAGATTGGATCGTATTGTTAATAATCCAGAACGTCCTGTTCAGTTCCTGTTTGCAGGGAAAGCTCATCCAAATGATAAGCCCGGTCAGGATTTGATTAAACGTATTGTAGAAATTTCTTCTATGCCTCAGTTTGTAGGAAAGGTTTTATTTATTCCTAACTATGATATGCATTTGGCACGACGAATGGTCCAGGGAGTGGATGTTTGGATGAATACACCGACACGTCCGTTGGAAGCCTCCGGGACCAGTGGAGAAAAAGCGGTTATGAATGGCGTATTGCATTTCAGTGTGTTGGACGGCTGGTGGGTAGAGGGATATCGAAAAAATGGCGGATGGATGTTGCCAGAAAAACAGACTTTTGCAGATCAGCGATTACAAGATGAGTTGGATGCAGAAACAATTTATTCTATTATAGAAGAAGAGATTGTTCCGGCTTATTATAATCGGACAGAAGATGGTGTTTCCCATCAATGGTTGGGTTATATGAAAAATTCGATAGCAGATATTGCTTCCCGTTTTACGACAAAACGGATGATTGAGGATTATCAACGTCAATATTATATTCCATTGAGTGAAAGGAATAAAAAATTGGTTGCTGATGATTTTAGAGAAGCGCGGGAGATAGCTTCCTGGAAACGTTGTGTAAGTAAGTTGTGGGATGATAATGTCTTTATTTTGGAAGCCCGTACCTTGGATGTAGGGAAAGAAGCTATTGTTACAGGTCATGTTTATAAGACACAGGCAGTTGTATCCTTAGGACATTTGACCAGTGACGATATTGGAGTAGAACTTGTAGTTATGAGGCAACAGGCTGCAAATAATGAAATGAAATTTTTTGAATGTCAGCCGATGCATATGCTTAAAGTAGAGAATAATATAGGCTATTATGAATTGGAGTTGGAGCCTAATATGACGGGGTCATACGATGTTGCCGTAAGAGTATATGCTAAGAATGATAAATTACCGAATCGAATGGATTTTGCTTTGGTAAAATGGAGTTAGAATCTTTTGCTAAATGCTTATAAGAGAACCGGATTATTTATTTGGTTCTCTTATAAGATTTATAGGGTTCATTTTTTCCTGTTGAAGAAAAAGAATTATTAGTCCTTTTGGAAGGATTATTGTTGCGGTTTCCGGCAGTTACACGTTTTTTATTAGTTGTGTTGGTATATCCGAATTTATTGGAAGCAGTTTTGTTATTATTACGATAGTTTAGTCGAGTGGAATTAAGAGAGTCTTCATCCAACCGGATTGTGTCATCAGAGAATGCTCTGAGGTCGTTGATAATAACTTCGTCGGAAGGGAATTCTTGGTTATATTCGTATGACTTAACCTTCATGAATCTTGCGACATTTTGTGCCAATACCAATCGTTCTTCTTCATTGTCGGAAGCTTTGATTAACTCGATAACCTTTCGGATATTTCGACCGTATTGTTTATAAGTAATGTTCCCTTGAGGATAGTCAATATGTTCAGGGGTAGATTTTAAACTTTCACTTGAGGGGATAGGATAGGGGGAGTCTACATCTAATTTAAAATCTGACATAATAAAAAGATGGTCCCATAATTTATGCCTCAGGTCAGGTGTGTCACGCAGGTTGTTGTTCAGATTTCCCATGACGTCAATAACCGCATAGGCTTGAGCAGTTCTAAGATCTCGGTCTTTAATCTCGCATAATTGATCGACCATGTTTTGAATGTGTCGTCCGTATTCGGGCAATAACAATTTTTTACGTTGAGAATTGTAATTTTTAAATTCCATGTATGATGAAAGTAAATAAAATGAAAAGGTTTGTACGGTTGGAAATAATAGTATTTATGAAGCTCCTTGAAATCGATGGTTCTGGAAGTTATTTGCACTTGATGATGGCAGAAGCCTGAACCTTGTTCGCTCTTTCGTACAAAACTAATGCAAATATAGAATAAAAAAACAGATTACTAAATTTATAAATAAGATATGGAAAAAATTTTGATTGTGGACGATGAACGGTTTATTTGCAATTCTTTGAAGGAAGTTCTTGAATATGAAGGTTTTAATGTGGATACTGCCCGGAGTGGAAATGAAGGATTGGAAAAGGTGAAAAAAGTACCATTTGATTTGGTTATATCAGATATAAAGATGGAAGGAATGGATGGGGTGGAATTTTTAAAATCGGTTACAGATAAGGAACATTTATCTATTCCCTTTATTATGATTTCCGGTCATGGGAGTATAGATTTGGCGGTTGATTGCGTAAAACATGGAGCCTTTGATTTTATAGAAAAGCCTTTGGATTTGAGTCGTGTTTTATCTACTGTTCGCAATGCCTTAACAAACGCACCTAAAGTTCAGAAGGCCAAAGAAGCCAATTTAAGAAGACCTGCTACTCAACATCGAAATAAATCAACTGTGATTATAGGAGAATCGGAGAAGGTTGTTCGATTGAAGCGTTTGATAGATCGGGTAGCTCCTTCAGAGGCTCGGGTTTTGATTACAGGAGGGAATGGGACAGGAAAGGAATTGGTTGCAAGACAATTACATGAGAAAAGTCATCGGGCAGATGGTCCTTTTGTCGAAGTTAATTGTGCAGCCATTCCAGGAGATTTGATTGAGAGTCAAATGTTTGGTCATGAAAAAGGTTCTTTTACCTCAGCTATAAAGCAACAAAAAGGAACTTTTGAGTTGGCGGATGGAGGAACTCTTTTTTTAGATGAGATTGGGGATATGAGTTTATCTGCTCAGGCAAAAGTTTTAAGAGCTTTACAAGAAGGTAAGATTACCCGTATAGGAGGAGATAAGGATATTTATGTTAATGTGAGAGTTATAGCCGCAACCAATAAGAATTTAAGGGAAGAGATTGAACGGGGAAATTTTCGGGAAGATTTGTATCATCGGTTATGTGTGGTAAACCTTCATGTTCCTGCCTTGAATGAGCGTCGGGATGATATACCTTTGTTGGTAACTCATTTTTTGGAGGTAGAATCCAGAAAAAACGGGGTTCCTCCATTTAAGGTGGAACCGGATGCTATGCAAATGTTACAGGAGATGAATTGGAGTGGAAATATTCGGGAGTTAATCAATGTGGTAGAATGCCTTTCTGTATTTACAGCGTCGGAAGATCCGGAGGCAGCTTATTCTGTTGTGACGGCAAAAGATGTAAAGGAGTATATTATTGATATGAAACGATGAAATTATTTCTTCATGAAATTTTGAAATGTTTTGTTCCTTGCTTTAGATTCTCTTTGTACCTTTGTTTATTATTACAGAAGAAACTTTGTGTATGAAAAAAATATTTTTTTGTTTGTTTTTGGGAATAGGATATTTCCTTACGGTTGTTTTTTCAGGTAATTCGGTTCATGCAAAGGGGAAGAATGCGGGTCCTGTTGTGTTGGCTTATGTAACTTCTGGCAATACGATACCTGTTGATCCTACTGTAGTAACCCATATTAATTATGCCTTTGGAACGGTAAAATCTACTTTTGATGGAGTGGATGTTCAGCGTCCTGAATATTTGAAACAGATTGTTTCATTGAAAAAGCAATATAAACATCTGCGGGTTCTGCTTTCAATCGGAGGTTGGGGAGCAGGTGGTTTCTCAGAGATGGCAGGTGACGAGGTATTGCGCACATCGTTTGTTCAACATTGTAAGCAGATTGTTGAGGAATATGGTTTGGATGGAATAGATATGGATTGGGAATACCCGGGCAGTTCAGCAGCGGGGATTGCTTCGTCTCCGGAAGATAAGATACATTTTACGTTGTTGATGGAGGAGTTGAGAGAGGCTTTGGGGAAAAAGAAGTTATTGACGTTTGCCTCTGTTGCATCGGCTCAATATATTGATTTTCAGTCAGTACTTCCATATGTTGATTTTGTTAATCTGATGTGCTATGATATGGGACGTCCATCGGGCAATCAATATCATTCAGCACTCTATCCTTCTCCCCGTACTTCATGGAGTGTAGCACAGTCTGTTGAAGCTCATCGTTCGGTAGGTGTTCCTGACACCAAAATAGTTGTCGGGGTTCCTTTTTATGGACATGCCAATATTGAATTGGGATATCCGGACTTTATCAGTTATCCGGATGTGAAACGGCTTTTCCGGAATGTTCGTTTTGCTACAGACAGTATTGCGGGGGTTCCCTATGTGGAAGATTTATCAGGCCGATTGCTTTGTGTCTATGATGATCCTCAGTCTTTGAAACTGAAATGCCGCTATGTCCGTGAGAATGGGTTACGGGGAATTATGTATTGGGATTACTCTTCCGATGATGAATCGGGCTCTTTGCGTCGGGCTGTTTATGATGCGATGGGAGTACAAAATAAATAAAGAGTGTAAATAACGAATTTACTTTTTATCTTGAATTTTTTTGAGGTATCAGTTAGATTTTGTGTTGAATATCTATATTGTATATTATGAAGAAACTTGGGTTGTTTTTTTCTTTTTTTTATGCTTCTGTACTTTGTGCAGCTCCTTATACGGGGAAAGTGTTTCTTGATTGTAATAACAATGGCTTTTTTGACAGAGGAGACAAATTATTGGAGGGAATATCGGTTTCTGATGGATTACATGTAGTAAAGACAGATAATGACGGGACTTTTCTGTTACCCGGACATGCTCGGGAACGGTTTATTTTTATAACTACTCCTTCCGGATATAAGACGAACCACCGCTACTATCATAAAATAGGTCAGGAAGAGGAATATGATTTTGCATTACAACCTTACGAAGCTTGTACAAATAAAGACGGTAGTCATGCTTTTATCCATATTTCGGATACGGAAATATTTAATACTCGGGATCATGAGGATTGGATTGGAAACTTACGGGATTATGTTGCAGGGAACAGGACTTCATTTATTATACATACCGGAGATATTTGTTATGAAAAAGGATTAAAGGAACATTTCCCTTTGATGAATACTGCGAATATGGGATGTCCGGTATTTTATGCGATAGGGAATCATGATTTGGTTAAAGGCAAATATGGAGAAGAGTTGTTTGAGCATATTTACGGACCGGTCTATTATTCCTTTGAAGTAGGTAATGTCCATTATATAGTTACTCCCATGTCGGGAGGAGACTATGCTCCGGGATATACTCGGGAAGATGTTTATCGTTGGTTGGTTAATGATTTGTCTGCATTAAAGCCCGGGATGGCAGTGGTTGTTTTTAATCATGACCTTTTGACCTATGGAGATAAGTTTTTGTATGGTGTGGATGATCAATCTTTCGTTGATTTGAATGCCCATAATTTGAAAGCCTGGTTATTTGGTCATTGGCATATTAATTATATGAAGAAACAGGGGAATGTTTATGCGGTATCTACTGCTTCGTTGGACAAGGGAGGTATAGACCATTCAACAACGGCATTTCGGGTAATACATATGGATAAAGAAGGTAATTTACGTTCTGAGTTACGGTACGCTTATATTGATAAATCGGTTTGTATTGCTGCTCCTTCCTCCGTTTGTACTCGTCAATCGGACGGTTCGGTAGCTGTATCTGTTAATGTTTATTCATCAGCTTCTCCTGTGAAACAGATTCTTTATACTTGTTGTTCTGACGAAGGGAAAGTTCTTGAACAAGGTCATTTGTTGCCACATACCGATTGGAATTGGGGAGGAGAAATCTCTTTGTCTCAGGAGTTAAACGGTTATCCTTTGTCTTTGCAGGTAGAGGTTGTATTTTCTAATGGAGAGCGGGCAGTAAAAAGTTGTCGGTTTGTTTGTAATCCCGATATGATTCCTCAACCGAAATTGTCTGAAGACTGGCTTGTTATGGGAGGAAATTCTTCTCATACGGGAGTATCAGCTTCTTTGTTGGAACCTCCTTTACGGTTGTCTTGGGTACAGAATGTGGGGGCAAATATTTTTATGTCTTCACCGATTGTTTGGAACGGTAAGGTGTATGTAGCTTCGGTTGATGAAAATTTGGAAGGGAAAGCAGGAATTTATGCTTTGGATGGAACTACGGGGGCTTTGTTATGGAAATATTCCGTTCGGAATTCAATAAAGAATAGTATAGCTATTGATCATGGAATTGTTTTCGCACAGGATGCAGAAGGATATTTGTATGCGGTAGATGCTGTTACAGGTAAATTGAAGTGGGAGAAAAAATTGTCGGTGAATGGGTTGCCTGCTTTAGTAGAAGGGATAACGGCAGAGAATGGAGTTGTATATGCCGGAACGGGGAAAGGGTTGTGTGCATTACAATCAGCCACAGGAACGGAAATCTGGAAAAATACGGCTTGGGGGCAGGGGGAAGGCGCCACCTCGACACTGTCTTTAGGGGACGGAGTATTGGTTGCCGGTTCTCAATGGCGGGGATTGTATGCACATGATGCTGCAACAGGAGATTTATTATGGAGTAAAGGAGATTATGGATTAAGTGATCGAGGGGCATCTCCTAACTTGCAAGACGGCTTGTTGTATCTTATCTCTCGTTCTTCCCTTTTTATTTTGAATGCCCGGACAGGTCAAATAATTGTTCGTCGTACATTGCCTGAGGCCGTAGATGTAACATCTACTCCGTTGCTGTTATCCAATGAGATTGTTTTTGGAACGACATCATCGGGAGTAATGGCGGTGGATCGGGAGACATTGGAAGATAAATGGTCCTGTAAGACGGGAGATGCGTTGATTTATACAGCGCCTTATACCCGTAAGCCGTCCTCTGCGGTAGAGACATCGTTGGTAGGATGTGGTTCGTATGTATTCTTTGGGGCTTCCGACGGTAGTTTGTATGGTCTTGATGCTGAGACAGGGAATCCTCTCTGGAAATACCGTACAGGAGCTCCCGTTTTTGGTTCAGTAGCTGTTTCCGGTAATACATTGATAGCGGTTGATTTCTCAGGTAATGTATATGCGTTTGTTTCCGGAAAGGGAAAATGAGTTTTCCTGTCTTGAAACAGCTAAGGAATCCCATGATTAATTTTTCGGGAATGGCCATTCCCGAGGATTGTACTTTTGATCTCGTAGCAGAGGAATGAATCCGGCGTCACGTATGGTTTGACACATCTCTTCTGCATCCATTTTGTAGGACGCACCGGCAGAAGATACGACATTCTCTTCTATCATGATGGACCCTAAATCATTAGCTCCGGCGTGCAGGCATACTTGAGCCAATTGGGTACCTACTGTTAGCCACGATGCCTGTATGTTGTGGATGTTGTTCAATATGATACGGCTGATGGCTATTAATCGTATGTATTCCAAGGCAGAATATCTGTTTTTTACTCCTTCTTGTTCCAATACGGTTCCCCGGCTGCAAAATATCCAGGGAATAAAAGCGATAAAGCCATAACTTTCTTCCGGTTTTTCTGCCTGAAGATCTCGCAGTTTAACCAAATGTTCTATGCGTTGACGCGGGGTTTCTATATGTCCGTACATCATGGTAGCAGAAGTGGCCAATCCTAATTGATGGGCTTGTCTCATGACCTCTATCCATGCTTCTGCAGAACATTTTCCTGGGGAGAGCCGTTTCCGGATATCACTGTCTAATATCTCAGCTCCGGCACCGGGTAAAGAATCCAATCCTGCCTTCATTAATCGGGTTAAAGTAGTGCGATAATCTGTTCCGCTAATGCGTGATATATGGACAATTTCCGGGGGGCCTAAAGCATGTAGTTTAATTTGAGGATAGTGTCGTTTCAACTCTTTGAATAATGTTTCATAATCATTCAGTTTGAGTTTGGGATGTAATCCTCCCTGTAACAATAATTGATCTCCTCCTAACCGGAGCGTCTCTTCGATTTTTTGTAAATATTGGTCTATGGTGGTGACAAAGGCTTTATCCTGTTGTGAGGGCTTGCAATGAAAGTTACAAAATTTACATCCGCTGATACATACATTGGTAATGTTCACATTTCGATCGATTTGCCAGGTAACATAACGTCCTGGAACATGTTGATATCGTAATTCATCAGCCAACATACATAATTCATCTAAGGGCGCTGTTTCATATAATAGCACAGCCTCTTCAATGGTTAACGGTTGTAGATGTATGGCCCGTTGGTATAATAAATCGATTTGATTCATTTAACTCTTAGAAAATAATAAAAGGTTGTTTCTTATGTGTCTGGTATTGTACCGGTTTTAAGAAACAACCTTAGAATATTTATTTGATCGCTGCAGGGTAAATTCTGCTGTTTATTACATGCAGCGGTTTATGCTATTCTGCAGAGATTGCCCCAGCAGGACAAACGTCAGCGCATGTTCCACAATCTGCACAAACGTCAGGATTAATAACATAAACATCTCCAGCGGAAATTGCTTCAACCGGACATTCATCGATGCAGGTACCGCAAGCAGTACACAGATCTTCACTGATTTTGTAAGCCATAACTTTTAATATTAAGGTTAATTAATGAATAAAGTTGGTCATATATGAATAGCAAAAGTAATAAATATATGCAATAAATAGATAAAAAACGTACAAAAATGTGTTTGTTGTAATTTATATGATTGGACAGATATTTATTAGTATATTGATAATCATTTTTTTATATGTGTTTCTTGTGAAATGGGAATAAGGTGTTTCTTCCTGAAATTATAATTTGATTTATCCAAATATTTCTTGAGCGATAGCTTCTATGTTATCAGCTTTTCCCATGGTATAGAAATGAATTACGGGGACTCCTGCTTTTTTCAATTCTGCTGCTTGTTCTATGGCCCATTCTGTTCCTATGGTACGTACTTGTTTGTTATTATCACAAGCCAATACTTTTTTTGCTAACTTTTGAGGGATGTCCACATGAAAAATCTGAGGTAACATACTGATTTGGTTTTGGGTAGTCATAGGCTTTAATCCGGGGATAATTGGCACATTGATACCGGCCGCCAAACAACGGTTGACAAAATCGAAGAATTTTTGGTTGTCAAAAAACATTTGAGTAATGATATAATCGGCTCCAGCATCTACTTTACGTTTTAAGAATTCGATGTCTATG
>CASFOM010000059.1 GCA_949296295.1 uncultured Alistipes sp.
CCCATCAAGGCCGATTGATCTTTTGCAATAGGACCTATAATAGCGATTTTCTTTACCTTTTCACTCAATGGAAGCAGGTTTTGTTCATTCTTTAACAAAACCATAGATTCCTCAGCCATCAAACGAGCTTCTTCACGATATTCAGGCAAAAGGAAACGAATACTATCCGGTTGTTCTTCAACAAAAGGATGTTCAAAAAGGCCCAATTCAAATTTTACTTTCAGCACTCTGGCTACTGCACGATCAATCGTTTTTTCATCCACTAATCCAATTTTTATTAACGAATCCAAATGATCTCGGTAAATAAAATCAGTCATATCCATATCTACTCCTGCTTCTATGGCTTTTTTAGCAGCATCAGCATTATCTTTGGCATATCCCTGATTAACCAATTGCTCTACGGAACTCCAATCAGATACAACAAAACCTTCAAATCCCCATCTATTTCGCAAAATCTCAGTAAGTGTATAATAATTGGCTGAAGCAGGAACTCCTGTTATGTCATTAAAAGCACTCATTACTGTCAACGCTCCTGCTTTAACCCCTGCCTTATAAGATGGTAAATAATTCTCCCATAAAGCTTGTCTTGAAATATCTGTATAGGCATAATCTCTTCCCCCTTCAGACTCTCCATAACCTACATAATGTTTCAGACAAGCAGCCATTCTATAAGGGACAGTATCACCCTGATATCCTTTTATTGAGGCAACCCCAAAAATAGCATTTACAGTAGGATCCTCTCCATATCCTTCTGAGACACGTCCCCAACGAGGATCCCTGCTCACATCAATCATTGGAGAAAAAGTCCAATCCACTCCGGAAGACTTAGCTTCAAGAGCTGCAATAGAACATAATTTCTCTACTCGCTCTGGATTCCAAGAACATGCTTGAGCCAGAGAAATGGGATATATTGTCCGATAACCATGAATAACATCAAATCCAAATAAAACAGGTATTCCCAATCGTGTTTCCTCAATAGCTCTTTTTTGCATTTCATTCCGAGATGTAGGCGACTCTGCAAAATAGATTACCGAACCATAATGAGGATCAAACTCTGTCTTTATTTTTTCCCGATTATTTGGATTATCATTCATATAAATAGCTTGATTAAGCTGTAATATCTTTTCTTTCAACGTCATACGTGAAAGTAAATCGGTTACTCGTTCATCTATTGGTTTGGAAGGATCTTTATATGTCAATACCTGATCATTCTCACAAGAAACCAAAACAAACACACTCATTAACATTCCCAAAGTTCCTATGAAGGGAATAACATTTCTAAAAAAATTCATCTTTCCTTTCCTCTATTCAAAAAACAAAATAATGTATCTTAATTACAAAGTAACTAGTCCTTTTCAGAATTCTGATTCAGTCATTTACTTAAATAAATATTTCTGACATCCTTCATATCTTGCAATTTTACTAATTCTTGCACATCAAAAGGAGGTATGTCAAATGCTATAATTGGACATACCTCCTTTTCAAATTTCTTTATCTGCTATAATTATTTATTGGCAGGAACAGATGCAGGATCCTGCATAATCATATTTTTGTCAATCTTAATATTTACATTATTATCGATTTCCAAAACGACATAAGTATCTCCTACTTCTTTAACAGTACCATAAATTCCTCCCGCAGAGATAACTTTAGCCCCTTTTTGTAAAGAATTACGAAACTTCATCAACTCTTTTTGCCGTTTTTGTTGTGGACGAATCATAAAGAAATACATCACAACAAAAATAAGCACCATCATAATAATAAATGACAGGTTGGAACCTTGTGCTGCAGAAGCCTGAATAGGCATAATGGATAACATTGAATTCATAATTTAATTTTTTATTATTTAATTTACTATTTTTTAATCATTTGGTTTTACATCAGCAGTTAAACGCACTTCATACTTGGCCACATCGGTAATCAAAGAAATGGAAGTCACTTGCTTCCCTTCCTTTCCTTTGGAATTATAGAGAAACGGTATGCTTATCATTTTATTATTCTCTATCGGCTGTTTGTCATAAGTTAACGTTACACAACCACATGCCCCGTAAACATCCATAAGCACCAAAGGTTTCCCGCTTTCGTTTTTCAAATAAAGCATACTTTTTATTACCTCCCCCTCTCTTAAACGTCCCAAATCTCGTGTTCCTATTTGATGTTCCAACCGATCATCAAATGCTTTCATAAAAAAAATGAGACTATCCGGTACTTTCGTCAAATCAACCGATTCGTTTTCTTCTCTACTTGATATTCGTTCCTTTCTCATGCAAGAACAAATTACAAACAAAGAAATAATCCAAATTGCATACTTCATTATTATACCAATTTGGTTATACGTCCCTGTTCTCTCAAGTCTTGTACCATCCGATGCATCAATCCGTTAATAAAATGGCCACTTGAAGGGCTACTGTAATATTTCGCTATTTCGATGTATTCATCCATGGTAACTTTTATCGGGATACTGGGGCATTCAATAATTTCTACTAAAGCCGCCATTAATAAAATTTTATCTAAAAATACGAATCTTTCAATATCCCAATTTTGTACAAATGATTCTACATAAGCCAGGTTTTCACGATACATGACTACTGTTTTTGAGAAGACCGTTTTAACAAAATCCATATCCGTATCATCTCCCAACATAGGCAATAAACAGATGTCATCTGTACTTGATCGGAAAGTCTTTATTGTCTTAATCACTTGACTCGTTATAAATTCCACTTCATCAAGCCAAAAGATTGACATTTCTTCCAAAACATCATAAAGATCTGTGAAATCTTCTATTTCATGAGTATAAAATTGAATCACAAACGTTTTATCGTCAGAATAACTACTTTTTTCCTGTTGCATATATGCCTCATAGTAATCTCTCTTCGACAAGTTCTGATAAAGTTTGCGTATCAATTCAGGATAATTACTCCACGACAATTTATTTTTTTGTAGATAATCATTCAGAGAACGACTATTTCTCAATTGTTCAATCACCCGATTTTCAATAAAACGACAATTTGGATGCAAATCGTCTTCCGATGGCAACAGTCGTGTTTTTCGTTGTTCAATAACCATTTCCGCATAATCAGCCACATCTACAATCAACCTCATCATCAAATGATAAAGATCATAGCTTTTACGAATGCTAAACAATAAATTACGTTCGGAAGCCAATAACGAAAGACCTTCCGTAGTGAAATGGCTGTACAATGCTTTCACTATTTTGATTCTCAATAACCGTCTGCTTAACATGTGCCGTTTTTTTAAAGCGCAAATGTATAAAAAAAAGAGGAATTAAACAATGCTTATCTCATTGCAACAATGCTTGCAAACTATTGCGGACACGTATTGAAGAAGTAATATCATTACTAAATTCTGCTATTTTCACTTCTCCTCCCATAGAAACTTTCTCATTCCGATAAATCATTGACGAAACAATCGTTTCCCGGGCAGACATATGAAACTCACAAGCTCCTGTTATATCCCGTATTTGAGCGATATTTTGTTCATTGACCCCACATCCCGGCATAATAATAATTCTTCCGGAAGCCTGCTTTATTAATTCTGCAATCAATGGTGCCCCCTGCAAAGCAGACATTTCCTGTCCAGAAGTAAGAATATGATTAAATCCTAATTCAATAATCTGTTCCAAAGCGTCAAAAGGGTTCGCACACACATCAAATGCACGATGAAATGTCAAAGACATATTTCCTGCAACATTTACCAGACGACGACATAACTCCAAATCTATTTTTCCATCCGCAGTCAAACATCCGAATACCACTCCATCAACCCCCAATTGTTTACACATCTCAATATCCCGTTCCATAATATCTATTTCCATAGGAGAATAAAGAAAATCTCCTGAGCGGGGACGTATAATTACATGCAATTGAATGGAAAGTTTTTCACGAGCCATAACAATCTCTCCATAACTGGGCGTCGTTCCTCCTTCAGGAATTCCCGCACACAACTCAATACGACGAGCTCCACCTTTCTGAGCCTGAATTCCACTATAAGCAGAATTAGCACACACTTCTATCAGATATTTATCCATAATCAAATGTATTCTTTTCTCGGTAAAGGTCGTATTTTTTTCTCATTTAATACTCTTTTCTTTCAAAATTCATTTTTTATTTCCTTGTTATTCTGAAAAATCTTCTTCTGATATGTTTCACCTTCAAAAAAAATGTAAATTTGTTTGTTACGATGACAATAAAAGCATGCAAAAAGAACAAAACCCTCAAATACAAAAAGCCTTCGATTTCATAACAACAACACGGGCTAACATATTCCTGACAGGAAAGGCAGGAACAGGAAAAACCACCTTTTTACGAAACTTAAAACAATCCTTACATAAAAGGAATATCGTTCTGGCTCCTACAGGTGTCGCTGCAATAAATGCAGGAGGAATGACTTTACATTCTTTCTTTCAATTACCTTTTGGAGTCTATTTACCGGGGCAAAGTTCTTTCAATAAAGAGAGTAATCGATTTACTCATCGTTTCGGAAAAAATAAAATTAAAATCATACAGTCCCTCGAGCTTTTAATCATAGACGAAATCAGTATGGTTCGAGCAGATGTTTTAGATGCTGTAAGCGATACTTTACAAAGATACCGAAAAAACAAACAACCGTTTGGAGGGGTCCAGCTATTAATGATTGGAGATATTCATCAATTGGCTCCAGTAGCTACAGATGAAGACAAAATATTATTAAAGGAACATTATTCTTCTCTTTACTTTTTTCACAGTAAAGCATTATGTAATACCCCTTATATCACCATAGAATTAACCCATATATACCGACAATCGAATCCTCAATTCACCCGATTATTAAATGCTATCCGAGATAATCAGGCCAACGAAGAAATAATAAAAGAATTAAACAAACGATATATTCCTCAATTTGAGCCTAAAGATAATGAAGAGTATATCAGACTTACGACACACGTCAGCACCGCCAATAAAATCAATGAAGCCTATTTGGAAAAACTCCCCAACGATACATATATTTATCACGCTGTAATTACAGGAGATTTTCCTGAACAAAGTTACCCCAATGATAAAGAACTTGTTTTAAAAGAAGGGGCGCAGGTTATGTTTATCCGAAATGACAAAGCTGCAGAAAAACGGTATTACAATGGGAAAATAGGTATTATTGAATCCCTTACAAGCAAGGAAATTACTGTACGTTGCAAGGATGGAAATTCCATCAGAGTAGAAAAAGAACTGTGGGAAAACATTCGATACGTATTGAATGAAGAGACCAAAACAATTGAAGAGTCCGTTGATGGGACCTTTCAACAATACCCATTAAAAACAGCTTGGGCCATTACCATACACAAAAGTCAAGGACTAACTTTTGAAAAAGCCATTATTGATTTAAACAGAGCATTTGCTCACGGACAAGCTTATGTAGCTTTAAGCCGTTGTAAAACATTAGAAGGATTGATACTCAGTTCCCCTTTACATTCAGGAGCTATTATCAATGATTCTCAAATCGAAGATTTCACTCGATTCATTCAAAAAAATCAGCCTGATTATGAAATATTACAACGGTACCAGCGTAGTTATTTTCAAGAATTACTTTTTCAATTAATAGATTTTTCAGAAATACGAGTATTATTATTCAACACGCTTGACTTGTTTCGAACACATTTATCCAAGACTTTCCCTCATTATATTCAAGAATTAGCAAAATTTTGTACTCAATTTTATAAAGAAGTATGTGAAGTATCCCACTTGTTCAAAAATAAATTACAAAACAAAATCATGCAAACGGATGATTACAGCGAAAATCCAGAATTAATAACCCGTATTTCTAACGGAGCTACCTATTTTCTATCTAAACTACCTCAATGTGAAACATTTGCAGATGAATTTTTGGAAATGGAAATAGATAATCAATCCATTGCTCAACTGGTGCGCGATAATGCGATAAACCTAAAAAAAACAATATTCATTAAAAAAAACGTATTAGAAGCAGCGACCAAAGGTTTCTCAATAAAAACTTATTCCAAAAGTTTTTATGAAGCATCTCTTTCCGAACCGGGAAAAAACACAAAAAAGAAATCCCTCCGCATTATGTCTGCCATACAACCAGACATCATTCACTCTGATTTATTCTTAGCATTATTGGCCTGGAGAAAAAGTAAAGCAGAAGAATTAAAACTGCCTGTATTCCATATCATACAACAAAAAGTATTAATAAATATTCAAGCATCTGTACCTAAAACAATTCAGGAACTAAAACAAATAAAAGGTATGGGAGATAAAAATACAGCCAAATATGGAGACGAAATATTAGCTATTATTGACGACTATCGTCCCGAACCTAAATTGTGGAAAGAATTTAATGAACCCCATTCCGTTTCCTTATCTTCCGAAACAACAGACAGTTCCTCAAAACAACAAAAGTCAAATACGAACAATAGACTAAATCAAAAAGAGGCGACACATTTAGTAACTTTACGATTATTCATGGATGGGAAAAATGTACAGGAAATTGCACAAAACAGAGAGATAACTGTCTCAACAGTAGAAAAACATTTGACATTATGTTTAAAAGAAAAGCTTTTACCGGTATCGGCCTTATTATCAGATGAAACGTTTTTAACGATTCGGGATTTTATCACCCAACATAAAACACGAAAATTAACAGAAATCAAAGAAGGTCTGAATAATCGGTTCAGCTACACCGATATCAAATATACTATTGCCTGTCTTACTCCATCGGATACTTTTCATTAAAACAATTTTTACTATATTTTATTTCCTTTCAAATCAAAATCAAGAACTTTTATACAGATAAAAAAACAATCCGTAAAAACATATTATATATATTTACATTATTCAAAATATTTTATAATATTAATACATACAACCTATTTTTTATTAAAATATTAATACCATTTACGACAAATTTATTTTTACAAACAACTAAAGACAATAGATAAAACAAAAATCATAACACACTATAAACCAACTATATACATAAAATATTCTTCTTAAAACAGTCATTAAATGAATAGTATTGAGAAATAATTATATCTTTGCATCCTACATTTATCCCCCCTACTAAATACAATTCAATGATATCTATCTTATTTTTTCTGATTCTCGATTTTTTTTAGTTCTTGTTAATCCCGTTAATCAAAACAAAATTTTCTTTTACAATAATCATTTTAACAAGAACTTAAAATCAATTATCCAATGTGTGGAATCGTAGGTTATATCGGACACAAACAAGCTTATAATATTCTAATACAAGGTCTTTATCGTCTAGAGTACAGAGGTTATGACAGTGCCGGAATGGCATTAATAAAAAATAATGGCATTTTAAACGTTTATAAATCCAAAGGGAAAGTTGCAAACTTAGAAGATGAAATTTCAGGAAAAGATTATGAAGGGACCATTGGGATAGCACATACTCGTTGGGCAACTCATGGGATTCCCAATAATACAAATGCCCATCCTCACACCTCACAAAACGGGGCTATAGCAATCGTTCATAATGGAACGATTGAAAATTACAACATACTAAAAGAAGCCCTCATCAGACATGGTTATACTTTTTCCAGCGAAACAGATACAGAGGTTTTGGTTCAGTTAATTGAGTACATTAAAATAAAAAATAAATGCACTCTGTTTGAAGCTGTCCGTGAAGCATTAAAACAAGTTATAGGTGCCTATGCCATTGCAGTTATAGAGAAAGATAATCCCAATGTGATTATCGCAGCAAGGAAAAGTAGTCCTTTAATTATTGGAGTTGGTGATGATGAAACTTTTATTGCTTCCGATGCCACACCCATAGTCGGATTTACAGACAAAGTAATCTATTTAAAAGATAATGAAATAGCAGTTATTAACCGTAACGCTCCATTACAAATCTCTTCCATTGAAAATAACGAACCTTCCCAACTTGACATTCAAGAATTAAAAATGAACGTAGCACAATTGGAAAAGGGAGGATATGATACTTTCATGTTGAAAGAGATATTCGAACAGGCCAATACTTTAAAAGATTGCATCCGTGGACGTATTAGTGATAACTATGAACAAATCATTCTCTCTGGAGTCCTTGAAAATAAAGATAAATTTATCAATGCAAATCGTATCGTCATTGTGGCGTGTGGTACATCATGGCATGCTGCATTAATTGGGAAACGACTCATTCAAGAGATGTGTTTGCTTCCAGTTGAAGTAGAATATGCCTCGGAATTCAGATATGGAAATCCTTTTATTACCAACCATGATATCGTTATCGCCATTTCTCAATCCGGAGAAACTGCCGATACTTTGGCTGCTGTACAATTAGCTAAAAGTAAAGGAGCATTTGTCTATGGAATATGTAACGTAGTAGGAGCTTCCATCCCACGAAACACAGACTCAGGCACCTATATTCATGTAGGACCCGAAATCGGAGTAGCTTCTACCAAAGCTTTCACAGGACAAGTGACTGTACTGACTTTATTGGCACTTTGTGCCGGACAAATACGTAAAACCGTAAAAAAAGAAACTGTACAAGAAATTGCAAAGGGATTATACCAAATGCCGGAAATTATACAAGATGTATTTAAATTGGATGAAACCATACGGAATTTATCTCACACATTCACCTATGCGCGCAATTTTCTGTATTTAGGACGTGGTTATAACTACCCGACTGCTTTGGAAGGAGCATTAAAACTTAAAGAAATTTCATATATCCATGCAGAAGGATATCCGGCAGCTGAAATAAAACATGGACCAATTGCTCTTATTGATAAAGAAATGCCCTCCGTCATCATTGCTCCTAACGACTCATTATACGACAAAATTGTCAGCAATGTACAACAAGTTAAAGCAAGAGGTGGATTTGTTATCGCTATTACCAACAAAGGGAATACAGCCATGAAACAAATAGCCGACTATTGTCTTGAAATACCTGAAGTTCCTGAATGTTTAACCCCTATAGTCGTTTCTGTTCCTTTACAATTATTAGCTTACTATATAGCTATTTACAAAGGCCAGGATGTCGATCGTCCACGAAATTTAGCAAAATCAGTAACCGTAGAATAAATATCCCAAAAAGCCATATTCAACCAATATGATTTTAAAATAAAAGGAACAGAAATTCCACAAATAAGACAAAGACTAATATTAATATTTGTATCTTTGTTCTTCGTTATGAGAATTTCGAACAGTTAAATAAAACCGCGTTGAACACACAACCTACCTATTATCAAGAATATTCTTCTTTCAAAGTAGCCGTAGACTGTATCATATTCGGATTTGACGAAGAAGGATTAAAGTTATTGCTACAAAAGCGAAAATTTGAACCTTGTCGGGGAGAATGGTCATTAATGGGAGGATTCATGAACTCAGAAGAAAATTTAGATCAAGCCGCAGAACGAGTATTAAAAGAATGTACCGGACTTGAAAAAGTATATATGGAACAGGTCATGACGTTCAGTGAAATCAGTCGAGATCCGGGAAATCGTGTAGTATCCGTAGCCTATTTTGCATTAATCGATATACGACATTATGTAAAAGAATCTACCGATAAATACCAGGCTGTTTGGATACTTCTGAAAGATATTCCTAAATTAATTTTCGACCACAATGAGATGGTTCATAAAGCATTAATTCGATTAAGACAACGAGCTACCAATTGCCCCGTAGGATTTAACCTGCTTTCGGAAACATTTACATTACCTGCATTACAGCAACTATATGAAGCTATTTTTGACTGTAAAATAGACAAACGTAATTTCAGGAAGAAAATGACCAGTATGGATTTACTGATAAATACAGGTAAAAAAGAATATTCTTCCTCAAAAAAAGGTGCTTTTCTTTACTGTTTTGACGAAAAAAAATACGAAGAAATGACAAAAAAAGGGTATAACCCCAATTTCTTTTCCTTATAAAATTAATAAGATACTCATTTCACCTTCAACCTGTCTTTATTTCAAACCTAAAGGCAGGTTGTTATTTTTCATATAATCATTAATTCAAGACAGGCGGAATCAATGAAAGAACGTGCTTATCCAACCACTTTCAAATAAATTTTTCATTTTTTTCTTTGTAAGTGTAAAAAATACATTTAATTTAGAGGCATGAAATGAATCAAAATTCTTGTTTGATTACATATGACATGGATAGATTCTACCACAATTACAATAACTAAAATACTCTATTGTTTATAAAAACTAAAACGATATAAGATGAAAACCAGACTACTATCAATTGTATTATTGTGTTGTGTCTCCTTAGTAAAAGCACAACCCATAGAATTACAAGTAAATGTTAAAGAGACTGTAGCTCCTATTCAACCTACCATGTATGGAATCTTTTTCGAAGATATCAATTTCGGTGCTGATGGAGGACTTTACGCTGAATTAGTAAAAAACAGATCTTTTGAATTCGATTATCCCCTATTAGGATGGGAACCATTTGGACAAATAGAAATTTTGACAGAAAATCCTTGCTTTGACAAAAATCCTCATTATGTACAACTTGTAAAAACAGAACAAAATAGGACAGGTACAGGACTTGTAAATGAAGGTTTTTTCGGAATGGGTTTTAAAAAAGGAGAAAATTATCGTTTTTCAGTATATGCCAGAAACTTATCAGAAAAACCGGTAAAAATGGCTGTGGACTTGATCGGGAATGATCGGGAGTTAACCGCTTATTCTTCCATAGAAATAAATAGTAAAGAATGGAAACAATACGAGATTGTTCTATCTCCCAATAGAACGGACGAAAAAGGACGTCTGAGAGTACTATTATTGGATAATGGGATTGTTGATTTAGACCATATATCGCTTTTCCCTGAAAAAACCTGGAAAGGACGTAAAAATGGACTTCGCAATGATTTGGCTCAAGCCTTGGCAGACCTGAATCCAGGAGTTTTCAGATTCCCGGGGGGATGCATTGTAGAGGGTACGACATTAGAAAATCGTTATAATTGGAAAAATTCAGTAGGTCCCGTAGAAAATCGGCCCATCAACATCAATCGTTGGAATTATTCCCAAGCAATAAGACGTTTCCCTGACTATTACCAGTCCTATGGAATGGGATTTTATGAATTGTTTTTGTTAAGTGAAGACATCGGAGCAGAACCACTACCCGTAGTCAGTTGTGGATTAGCTTGTCAGTTTGAAAATCCTTACGCAGATCCACAAGCAATGGTTCCCATTAAACAATTGGACAGTTATATCCAAGATGCTTTGGATTTAATCGAATTTGCCAACGGAGATACCACAACACAATGGGGAAAATTACGAGCCGAAATGGGACACCCTGCTCCTTTTAACATGAAATATCTTGGAGTAGGAAACGAACAATGGGGCGAAATTTATGTGGAACGATTGGCAGAATTCTTAAAAGTACTTAGAAAAGAACATCCTGAAATCAAAATTATCGGTAGTTCTGGCCCTTTTAAAGATGGAGAATATTTCGATTATCTATGGCCTGAAATGAAACGTTTACAGGTAGATTTGGTCGATGAGCATTATTATAACCCTCCTTCTTTTTTCTATGATAATGCCAAAAGATATGATTCTTATGACAGACAAGGGCCCAAAGTATTTGCAGGAGAATATGCAGCTCATCACCATACTCGAAAAAACAATTTCGATTCAGCTCTTTCTGAAGCAGCATTCATGACAGGATTGGAACGTAACGCAGATGTAGTATATATGGCTACATATGCTCCTTTATTTGCGCACATAGAAGGTTGGCAATGGAAACCAGATTTGATTTGGTTCGACAACATGAAAAGTGTAAAGACCCCCAACTATTATGTTCAACAGCTATATGGACAAAATGCGGGTACGCATACCCTAAAACTGACACACAATGGGCAACCGCTAACCGGAGAACAAAAAATGTACGCAACAGCAGCATTTGACCAAGAAACAAACGAGGTAATCTTAAAAATTGTCAATGCAAGCATAAATAACCGTTCCATAAAAGTAAATATGGAAGGAGGCAATCCTTCCGGAGAAGTAAAAATTACCATGTTACAATCTGATATGCTTGAAGCAGAAAACACATTGACTTCTCCCGAAACAATCATACCAGAAGAACGAACCATAACCATACAAGGAAATACTCCGGAATTCCATGTTCCTAAACAATCATTCCAAGTATTTAGAATTAAATTACAATAAATATCTATGAGTAAACTGTTCAAATATATTTTCTTATCGTTGGCCGTATGTTTATTCAGTCAACCTGGGGCAGCAGAAGATTTTAAAAAATGGGCATTAACTCCGCCCATGGGCTGGAACAGTTGGGATTGCTATGGCCCTACGGTAACAGAAGATGAAGTAAAAGCCAATGCTGACTATATGGCTAAACACCTGAAACGTTACGGATGGGAATATGTTGTTGTAGATATTCGATGGTTTGTGGAAAATGACAAAGCAGGCGGATACAATCAAACTGATCCTCGGTATGTTATGGATGAATATGGACGGTATATGCCTGCTATAAACCGATTCCCTTCGGCTTCCGACGGTTCCGGTTTTAAACACCTTGCCGATTATATACACAGTAAAGGTTTAAAATTTGGCATACACATCATGCGTGGAATTCCCAAAGAGGCCGTAAATCGAAAATTACCCATTAAGGGAACAAATGGAATCACGGCAGACCGCATCTACTCTACCGATTTACAATGTCTTTGGTTACGTGACAATTATACTATTCTCGCCGATAAACCCGGAGCCCAAGCCTATTATGACTCTCTTTTTGAGTTATATGCATCATGGGGTGTCGATTTTATCAAAATAGATGATTTGTCAAGACCTTATCATCAAGCTGAAATTGAAATGATAAGAAAAGCCATTGATAAATGTGGACGTCCCATTGTTTTAAGTACGTCTCCTGGGGAAACACCGGTTGAAAAAGCAGAACATATACAAAATCATGCGAATATGTGGCGTATGGTAGATGATGTATGGGATACTTGGCCACACATCACTCATCTATTCGAAGTTTGTCAGAAATGGTACCCTTATATTGCCCCGGGAACATGGCCTGATTGTGACATGATTCCCCTTGGTAGAATATCAATACGGGGAGAACGAGGCGAAGACAGGAATTCCCGACTGACACAAGACGAACAATATACATTAATGACCTTGTTTACCATATTTCGTTCTCCATTGATGTTTGGAGGCGATCTACCCTCTTGTGATTCTTTTACGTTATCTCTGCTTACCAATAAAGCCGTACTGAAGATGCACAGAGAAAGTACCGATACAAAACAAGTTTTTCAAAAAGAAGGGAAAGTAGCTATTACCTCCCGACATCCTCAAACAGGTGACATATATTTAGCACTGTTCAATCTATCAGACAATCCTGATAAAGTTGGAATCAATCTTCAGGAATTAGGGTTCAACGGAGATGTAAAAATTACCAATTTATGGACAGGTGCATCAGAAGGAAAAATCTCCGGATATTTTGAAAAGCAGTACGCTCCACATGCTTGCGGACTTTATTTATTAAAATAAATTTTATGAG
>CASFOM010000060.1 GCA_949296295.1 uncultured Alistipes sp.
GCAAAACAGAAAACTTCGTTCCCTTATTATCTCTGCACTCGCCTTTCACTATCTTTACAGAAGATAGGAGGCGGCTCGGCAGAGGCAAAACTGAAAACTTCGTTTTCCTTTTGCCTCTGCACTCGCCTTTCACTATCTTTGCAAAAATATTGTGGATATTAAAAAGATGAAAAACAACGATTTTGAGAAATTTGCTTTGCACAATCGGAATATCAGTAGTCTAAAGTTACATGACTATCAACGATTGTCAAGCGCTTACATTTCTCCAACCATTACAGAAGAACGCCATTTGAATGTAGCTCAGATGGATGTTTTTTCACGTTTAATGATGGACCGCATCATTTTTTTAGGATGTCCGGTGAATGATGATGCTGCCAACATCATACAGGCTCAACTGTTATTTCTTGAATCTGTGGACCCGGATAAAGACATTCAGATTTACCTGAACACTCCGGGAGGTTCTGTCACTGCGGGGTTGGGGATTTATGACACCATGCAGTTGATTAGTTGTGATGTAGCTACCATCTGTACAGGTTTGGCAGCCTCTATGGGAGCTGTATTGCTGACAGCAGGGGCTTCGGGGAAACGGGCAGCACTGCCTCACTCCCGCATCATGATTCATCAACCGTTGGGAGGAGCAGAAGGCCAGGCCTCCGATATTGAAATTACGGCGCGACAAATCACAAAGACGAAACAGGAATTGTATGAAATTCTGTCGTTACACAGCGGAGTGCCGGTAAAAAAGATTGCGAAGGATGCAGACCGCGATTATTGGTTAACGGCAGAAGAAGCAGTTAATTACGGTCTTATCGATCGGGTATATGCAAAACGGGAAAAGAAAGAGAAATAAGAATATGGCAAAGAAAGAACAAACGACCTCTTCCGAACGTTGCTCATTTTGCGGGCGAGGAGAATCGGAAGGCGCCATCATTATCGGGAAATTGGCAGACGGGACATCAATTTGTATCGATTGTGTGGAATATCTGCATGAAATTGTAGAGACACAACTACCCGGTTACCGTCCGGCCCACAAAGGGAAAAAGCAAGAGAGCGTACCGGCCATAGATAAGGACAAACTCTTGAAACCCGTTCAAATCAAGGCTGTTTTGGATGAATACGTCATTGGGCAGGAAAATGCAAAAAAATACCTCTCCGTAGCTGTTTACAATCACTATAAACGACTGATTCATACGGACGGTTCGGAACGGGATAACATTGAGTTGGACAAATCAAATGTTATCATGATTGGAGAGACGGGTACAGGGAAGACCTTGTTAGCTCGTACTATTGCGCGTATTCTTGATGTTCCGTTCACTATTGTAGATGCTACGGTACTGACGGAAGCAGGTTATGTAGGAGAAGATGTAGAGAACATTCTAACCCGTCTTTATCAGGCGGCCGATTATAATGTAGCCCGCACCCAACGAGGCATTATCTTTATTGATGAAATAGACAAGATAGCCCGAAAAGACGGGAATCCTTCTATTACCCGAGATGTATCAGGGGAAGGGGTGCAACAGGCTCTTTTGAAGATATTGGAGGGGACCGTAGTCAATGTACCGCCCGAAGGAGGGAGAAAACATCCAGACCAGAAATTCGTAAAAATCGATACCCGAAACATTCTGTTCATTTGTGCCGGAGCCTTTGATGGCATAACCCGTAAGATTGCGCAGCGTCTGAACACCCGTTCCATCGGTTATGGAGCAGGAGAGAAGCGGTCAGATATTGACCGGGACAATCTGTTGCAATATGTAACGCCACAAGATCTCAAGTCATTCGGTCTTATTCCTGAGTTGATTGGGCGATTACCGGTACTTACCTATTTGGAACCATTAGGACGGGAAGCCTTGCGTCGTATCCTGACAGAACCGAAGAATTCAATTATCAAGCAATATATTCGGATTATGGAAATGGATGGGATAGAACTGACATTTGAAGATGCAGTACTTGACTTTATCGTCGATAAGGCCTTGGAATTCAAACTTGGGGCACGCGGTTTGCGTTCCATCTGCGAGGCCATCATGATGGATGTCATGTATGAAGCGGATGACAGTCAGAAAAAATTAGTCATCACTCTGCCATTTGCTCAGGAGAAATTAAATCAGAAAAGCGCAGTATTCATGCAATAAAAAGCGATAAGATGGAACTGTTTTGGATTATCATCGCCATACTTTGTGCCGTGACAGGCATTGCAGGCTCGGTATTACCGGTTCTTCCAGGACCTCCTGTTTCATACCTTGCATTGTTAATCATGCACTTTAGCGGAGCAGCCCATTACAGCACAAATTTTCTGATTGTATCGGCACTGTTGGTGATTGCCGTTACAATAATTGATTATTTTCTTCCTCCTTTTATTATCCGGCAATTCGGTGGTTCAAAATATGCCTCACGAGGCTCTCTTATCGGAATGATAGCAGGTCTTTTTCTCACCCCTATCGGAATGATTCTCGGTTCCCTGATAGGTGCTTTTATCGGAGAATATGTTTTTGCACAACAACGTGGACAAGAAGCTCTTAGAGCAGCATTTGGTTCCTTTTTGGGATTTATTGTAGGGACAGGGATGAAATTGATTTTAACCGGATACATACTATATCGTGTCATCCAACCGTTATTTACATAACCATACTTCATAAACATCATTCCAACATCTAACACGAGAAGGGGCTGAGTCAACATACAATTGACCAGCCCCTTTGAGATGTATAAGAATCCGAAAATCCATTGAAAGGATACAGACAACAGATGACTTTTACTTGCCCCAATGCCTTAACCTGGATTTTGAGAATAACACAACCGTTTACAACTCCTGGCTTACCTCCCTCTTCATACCACAACACATCAATACCATCCGCTCCTTCATCTCCTGCGTCAATACTGAGGCAGCCCGATTCCCGGTACAATGCCCGGTAAAGAGTAATGGAGGGACAGGTAATTCCATTAAGAAACGCGCCAATTCCTCCGCCTGTTGTTCCACCCGCTCCATACTGTCGGGCAAATGACATCCTCCCACAATCACATCAGGCCAATCTCCGGTCAATATTCGGGCGGATTTCACTATATTCTGTATTCTCCGATGGGCACAACCCGCCAATAATATCTTCCGGGTTCCATCCTTCAGAATCAGCGAAATCTCATGTTGAAAATCATCCGGTACCCTCTTGCCTTCTCTCTCGGTAAACAGGCGTACCTTCTGATTATTCGGGCTACAAGGGACATCTTGGGCAACCAACACGAACATTCCCTGTTCTATGTAGCCGCTCTTCTCCAAAAAGATAAACCGGTCCGGGTAACGCTCCAATAAGGTATGATTCATAGAAATATCACATAACTGCTCTCCGCGGAGCGAAAAACAACGACGTCCGACAGCCTCTCGCGACAACCATACCCGTACCTGTGGATTCACACCAAGCAACGCTTCCAATCCTCCTGCGTGATCATTATGAGCATGAGAAAGCACAATGCCATACAAGGTTTCAGGAACAATATGAGCCGCTTTTAAATTATCCAATATGGAATCTGAAGCTCCGGTATCAAACAACCAAGGCTTTCCAGTCCATTCGAAATAGAGAGCCAGCCCTTGTTCATCATGAAATTGTCCGTTAGTCGAAGGTCTGTCTTCTGTTATTACTGTAATCTGCATTTTCTATTTTTCAACAAAGGAAACGATTTATTCGTAATTTTCCATTTTCATTTGATTTTGTTCTCAATTTCAAATATCTTTGCATCAACGCAAGGGGTGGGATTCATCCATTATTTGAAAGCCGCCAACTCAGTCCCATTACCACCACTTCCCCTTACATAACAACGAGGGGGGAGAAGGAGAAAGGAAGAGGGGAAGAAAGGAAAAGGGAAAGGAGAAGGGGGAGAAGGAGGAGAAGCAAGGGGAAATAAAAAGGAACGGCCATACATAGAATAATGAAATCTCTGAGATTATACCCTTATAACCTGATACGGATAATGCCGTCGTAGGGAGTGCATAACGTGCGTTTATATCCTCATTTACACTTCCCGTGACAATCCGTCATAAATAAAAAACGCATGAAAATCATTGTTAACGACCAAGAAATTCAAATGTGTGGGAGTACGGTCACCGATCTGCTCAACTGTCTTGACCTTCCGTTAGAAGGTTGTGCCGTTGCGGTAGGAGAAAAAATCGTACCTTTCTCGCAATGGGACACCTACACTCTTTCCGAAAACGACCACGTAACACTCATTCGAGCAACACAAGGAGGATAATCCATGTTTTCAGTTCCTCTTATTATTACCGCCCCGCATTTTTTGCCGGGTGAAGTAGAGGTATTGGCAGCCCTCTGTCATCGATTCGATTGTCGCATACATATTCGGAAACCCCAGTGTGATGAGACGGAATTGCGTCAGTTTCTGAAACGATTGACATCCCTGGTCAATGGCCGACAGCTGACATTACATTATCATTCGGCTTTAGCAGCAGAAACGGGTTGTGGCGGATTTCACTCAGCACTTCCTGCTCGTCCGCTCATTGCACAACAACTGCTGAGTCGTCCGCTTCATCGCCTCGAAGAGTTGGATGATCCTGCTTATAGCGATGCAGATTATGTTTTCCTAAGTCCTATTTTTGACAGTATATCAAAAAGGGGTTATCAAGCAGCTTTTTCACCCGATACTCTTATCTCATGCCTCAAGTCCCGACATCCTTTTGACATAGTAGCTTTAGGAGGAATCTCGGCGGGAAACATAGGAGAAGTTCGTCAATGGGGATTTGATGGAGCTGCTCTCTTAGGAAGTCTATGGAGTCATTACGGAGGGCAATCCGATATTGACCGGATTCTTCGTCTTTACGAACAAATTTCAAACGTATGGCAACAAAACCAATAGCCCGACTACAATACATTACGGATGGAAACCAGCCGGAAGAAATCATCCGACACTGCACCGCCTTCTTAAGCCAGGGAGGTCGTTGGATACAACTGAGAATGAAAGAAGCGGACGACCAACTGCTGACAGATACGGCCCAAGCGTTACGCCTGCTTACCCGACGTTACAATGCCGTTCTGCTCATCAACGACCGGGCGGATATCGCTGCCCGTTGCGATGCAGACGGAGTACACCTTGGGAAACAGGATATGGACACCCCGTCTGCTCGAAAATTATTACCCGATAAAATTATCGGTCGTACAGCCAATACCCTCGAAGATGTAATTGCCTTAAGTCATTCCGAGGCCGATTATATTGGCTTGGGGCCTCTTCGATTCACCACAACAAAAAAGAATCTGAGTCCCGTTATCGGGATTGAAGGATATGAAAGGCTGTTTTCCGAATTACATCGTCGAGGCATCAACCCTTTACCCACCGTAGGTATCGGAGGCGTAACACTTGATGATTTGTCACCTCTTTCACAGACGGGGCTGTACGGGGTGGCGGTAAGTTCCTCCATCACCCGCTCATCCGATTCCGGAGCTGCCACCGCCGCCTTCGTTGCAGGAGTTGAACGCTTCTGGCCCCCAACCCCAACAAAGAAATAATTGAATACTTCCATCGCCTTTTCAAAGACGGTTCGAAATGATTAAAATAAAAAATATGGATACATTAAAAATTGGAGAAATCACTTTCTCATCGCGCCTGTTCACCGGAACAGGGAAATTCTCATCCTCTTCGGTTATGCAGGAAGCCATTGAAGCCTCAGGCAGCGAATTGGTTACCGTAGCGTTAAAACGAGTAGATATCCGAGATGACCAGGATGACATTCTCTCACATCTTACTCATCCACGCCTTCGGTTACTTCCCAACACATCAGGGGTACGCACAGCACGAGAAGCTGTTTTTGCAGCCCAATTGGCCCGGGAAGCCTTACACACCAACCTCATCAAGTTGGAGATTCATCCGGATCCCCGTTATCTCATGCCCGATCCCATTGAAACCCTTTCTGCTTGTGAGACATTAGCGAAAGACGGCTTTACCGTCTTCCCTTATTTACATGCGGATCCGGTTTTATGCAAGCGGTTGGAAGATGCAGGAGCAGCGTGTGTCATGCCACTGGGGGCTCCCATTGGCTCCAACAAAGGTCTTGTAGCACGGGAATTTCTACGCATCATTATCGAACAAAGCAATGTTCCGGTAGTAGTAGATGCAGGGATTGGTGTTCCATCGGATGCAGCTCTTGCTCTTGAGATGGGAGCAGACGCCGTATTGGTAAATACGGCTATTGCAGCAGCAGGAGATCCGGTCAATATGGCCAAAGCGTTCAAAGCGGCGGTAGAAGCAGGGCGTATGGCCTTTCTGTCGCGTCCGGCAGCCCCTTCCCTTACCGCTCACGCCACCAGCCCCTTAACCTCTTTTTTAAATAATCTGTAAACATTTTGCCATGACTTATTATGATGTAATCAAGAAATATTCATGGGACGAAGTAACCCGTAAAATTTATGCTTCTACGCCGGCAGACGTAGAGCGGGCTTTATCCCGTACAGGAAATGTGAGTCCGGAAGAATTCATGGCATTGATTTCTCCGGCAGCAGAGCCTTATTTGGAAATCATGGCCCAGAAAAGCCATGACATCACCCGTCGTCGATTCGGGAATGTCATGCAACTTTACGTGCCGCTCTATATCTCCAATTACTGCACCAATCGATGCGTTTATTGCGGATTCAACTGCGGGAACAAGATCAAACGTTCCGCACTGACGCAAGAAGAGATTGCCAAAGAATGCGAAGCACTCCGCCAGCATCCTTTTCGACACTTGCTGCTTGTTACAGGAGAATCCCCCAAATATTCCAACCGGGAATACTTAGGGGAATCCATCCGCACTACCCTTCGCTATTTCGAACAGACCTCCATTGAGGTACAGCCGATGGATGCGGACGACTATCGTTATTTGATGGATTGTGGTCTTCACTCAGTCTATGTTTATCAAGAGACCTATAACGAACAAAACTATCCCAAATACCATCCGGCAGGACGAAAGGCCGATTATCGTTATCGTCTTGAAACGCCAGATCGTTTGGGGGAAGCAGGTGTTTACAAAATAGGAGTAGGGAATCTGATAGGACTTGAAGAATGGCGTACGGATGCTTTTTTTACAGCTCTTCATGTACACTATTTGGAAAATAAATATTGGAAAACGAAGTGTTCCGTATCGTTCCCTCGTTTACGTCCCTTTGTAGGAGAGGGATTTCAACCCAACTATCCGGCGGATGAACGTCAATTATTACAATCCATTTGTGCCTACCGGTTATTGTCTGAAGATGTTGAGATTTCCATCTCAACACGAGAAAATGCCTATTTCCGGGACAATACGATGCAATTGGGAGTAACGACGATTAGTGCAGGATCAAAGACTACTCCGGGAGGCTATTCCGATTATGAAGCGACGAAAGAGCTGGAACAGTGGAGTGTGAACGATGACCGTTCTCCGGAAGCCGTAGCAGAATCGGTACGGGCACATGGCTTAGAGCCTGTATGGAAAGATTGGTCAACTTTCATGCAGGAGAGTGCCATTCATTAATTTTTTCTTTTGAATAATTGATTAAGGCAGAATAAGGACAATATTGAGGGAAATACGCCCCCTCCTATTGTCCTTATCTTATTGATGTATATTTTTTGTATCTGTCAAGCAGCCTTTGCCTTCTTCCCATCATTATCAGCTATGTAAGAGGGTAGCAGGATGTTCTGTTCTTTTTTTTCGATTTACCAAGATAAATCCGGCCACAATCAAAGCGAAAGCGATAGGATCGTGCCATGAGAAATGTTGCAGTCCCAAAACTATTGCGACAGTAGCCCCCAGGATTGGCAATACATAAATATAAGTACTTTCGATAAATGGAGATATGTATTTCAATGCTTCTACTGTCAGGAAATACGAGACCATTCCGGCCATAATAACCACAAAAGCCAACTCAGAATAAATATGCCAATCCGCCTTTTCATAAAACAGTCGGGCCTCCCGAAGGTCATCCCATCCAAAAGGAATCGACACTAAGAGCATGGCCAATGACATCCATTTCATGACAGTAAGCGTATCGAATTTAGATGTATAGGGTTTGACTAAAATAAGGAAAAGAGCCATACTAATAGCCGAGAGGAATATTAAAGCATTTCCACTCCACGAATTTTGAGCTATTTCATGATGGGGAGCTATTGAGATATAAATAGTTCCGGCCATTCCCAACAATATTCCGAACGCCTTGTCTTTAGAGAAAGCCTCATTCAGGAATATAGCAGACAGAGCAATAACGACAATAGGCTGAGAAGTACGAATGACCAATGCTTCTATGGGGCCGGTCATGGACAATCCCTGGACATAAAGCAATAAATTAATTCCCATTCCCAATGCCCCTCCCAACATAATAATCAGTATATCCCGTCGTTTAGGTCGCGGCATACCGGGTTTTGAAGGGACCAACAAAGAAATCAGCCAAAAACCGGCAGTAGCAATTATGGCACGTAACAATACCAATCCGTTCGCATGAATCCAATCGTTAAGCAACACTTTCATAAAATTGGTGTTAAAACTAGCGATAAGAATCGTTGAAAAAGCGAACAGATGTCCCATTAAGCTTTTATCAGAAAGTTTCATCGTCAAAAATTTATTTTGAAAGATTCAATAGTTGTGCCATCTGTCCTCCGATGATTTTCCCGTCTTACCCAAGCAGCATGATTTTTCTTGTATTGAAATTATTTTGAGATAATTTTTAACAATTTGGTTTTTATGTATTTATAGAAGCCCATACTATTTAAGTTTTTGATTTCTTCATTTCATAGGAAGAACTACTTTTTCAAAAGACCGTAAAAATAAAATCGAACGGATGTAATCAATAGATTCCATCTTAAAAGAGAAAAAACCGTATCTTTGTAATTTTTTTCATAAAAAAATCGAGTTATGAAAGAACTTACTCCGGAAGAACTCAGCCGTTATGAGCGAAGTTTACAAGTACGGGATTTCGGACCGGAATCTCAACAACGTTTATCCGCCGCTTCTGTATTGGTTATAGGAGCAGGAGGGTTGGGCAGCGCCGTACTTTCCTATCTGACAGCAGCGGGAGTAGGGCATATCGGGATAGTAGATTATGATACCGTATCGCTTAGTAATCTGCAACGGCAAGTACTTTATGTTACTCAACAAATCGGGAAGTCGAAAGTTGTTTGTGCTCAGGAACGTTTACAAGCACTGAATCCTCATGTTGATATAACTGTTGATAATTATAAAATTACTGTTGAAAACGCGAGTGACATCATCCAAAGATACGATATAATTATCGATTGCACAGACAATTACGAAACGAGATATCTTGTTGATAACATCTGTTTAAAACAAAGTAAACCGTTTATATACGGTACAGCGGAACAGATGGAAGGTCAAATTTCCACATTCCATTATTTAGGAGCAGGGGGATATTCCGATTTATATCCTCGTCATTCACGTCCCGTCTCTTCGGCAAAAGAGAAGACATCCATCGGAGTTCTTTCTCCCGTTCCGGGTATTATAGGATCTTTGCAGGCACTTGAAGCAATAAAAATCATTACAGGCCTTGGGGATACTTTAGCAGGGCGACTATTGACCATTAATTTTCAAACCTACCGTTTTTCCCTATTCAAATTATAAATAATTTTATTTTTCAGACTATAGATAAAAGAGATAAAAAGCGACTCATTTTTCTGAGGGTTGAGTAAAATATTCTTTTTACGGAGGTTTATTTACCAACAACTCTCGAATAATGTTTATAAACAGTTTACAAAGTCACTTTTTATCTTCCATATCTATCACAGAATCTTTATTGTTTTCTTCTGACGACCTTTTCTTTTGTTGATAACAGGTTAAAAAAGTAGTGATAAAATGTTTACTATTACCTCAATAGATATTATAAATCACTCATAATAAACAGTTTGCCTATGTTTATTTTTCATAAAAAGCGAATCTATAACTGTTAATATCTTTTTAGTGAAAAGACTTGTCGTTTTTGTTGATAATCGGTTGAAAAAGCAACAATAAGTTGTTCACAAATATTCTGATA